>PAST01000028.1:0-55497 GCA_002713405.1 Crocinitomicaceae bacterium
CATTACCGCAATATTCATTTGCCTTTCTTCAATAATATTTGGAGTCATTCCAACAGGCACATTTGGTAATATCGAACTATAACTATCCAATGTAGAACTAGATATTCCCATATGTTTTATGGCATATTTTCTAAACTCTTTACTACTCTTCTTCATAATATTTATCTTTTTTTAAAGTTAGGAATTTATTGAGTTAGCTCTGCAACCTTTTTAGTAAAATCTTCATGAGTAATAAACTTATCGTTAATTTTCAAAGTGTTTTTTAGATATTCCATTACTTTTTTATCGTAAATCATATCGTTGATTTTTCTTGCTTCATCGTTATTTGAAAGCACTTTTTGTGCTGTCTTTTTTAACTCATCTTCTTCGGGGATCATCATTCCATATTGAACGTATTGGTTGCCCATTAATTCCATGGTGAAATTCAATAATTCCTCCCCTTCTACTTTTAATTCTTGATCTTTAATAATGAAATTTTCAATTAATTGCCATTTTAGACCTTCAGCATATCTATCATATTCCTTTTCGATATCCTCTATTTTCGCTTTTTTATTGGAAGAAAGTATCCATTTTTTTAAAAAATTATCAGGCAATTTAATTTTTAGTTTTTTAATAAGGGTTGTAGAGATTTCATCTTTTAAAAGTCTATCTATATCTGCAACAAACATTTTATTTAAATCTTCATTTACTTTAGCTCTAAATTCTTCTTCATTTTTAGCTTCACCAGCACCATATATTTTGTCAAAAAGTACTACATCAATATTTGCAGGCTCTAAAGTTTTAACTTCGTTAACAGTCATTAAAACATCATTTATGTAATGTTTTGCTTTTTCTTTATCAATTCCTAGCATTGCGGCCATGTCCGCCTCTCCTCTGGAAATTTTCCTAGGGTCTAGTTGAAAAGTGTCTGTAGGCTTACAACCAGTAAGTTTTCTTTTTGATTTTTTATCTGTTATGAATTCCAGCGATACCGTAGAACTTTGATTAAACCCTTCAATAATTACGTTTCCACTCTGGTCTAATTCTTTAAAATTAGCCATTATCATATCTCTTTCCCCAGCTTTTTCTACACTAGTAAGTTTTCCGTATCTTCTAGCAAAGTCATCTACCTGTTTGTCAATTAGTGCTTCATTAATTGTTGGTTGGTATTTTGTATACTTCAATCTTCCAGGTAAATCAGGTAATATTTCTGGAGCTAATCCCAATTCGTATTTAAATTCAAAGTCAGAAGGTTGGCTCCAATCTATTTTTATTTTTTCGTCTTCAATTGGAAGAGGGTTCCCTAAAATATTAAGCTTATTTTCTGTTATGTAATCGTAAATCGACTTGTTAAGTATTTTATCAATTTCTTCTGCTAAAATGGAAGGCCCATATTTTTTCTTGATTACACTTGTAGGAACGTGCCCTTTTCTAAAACCTGGAAGTTGCATTTGTTTTCTATGATTTTTCAATGAAGACTCGTAAGAAGTTTTATAATCTTCGTTCGAAATTTTTACAGTAAGAACAGCATTTAGGGCATCAATTTTATTTACGCTAACATCCATGTTTTTTATTTAATGTAAAAATGGCATAAAGCTTTCTCTATGCCATTAGGTTATATAGTACGGGTGAAGGGAGTCGAACCCCCACGCCTTGCGGCACTAGATCCTAAGTCTAGCGTGTCTACCAATTCCACCACACCCGCGTTTATTGTAATGCTCTTAAAAAGCAGTTTGCAAATTTATTCAATTTTATCAAATAGAAAAGCTCAAAAATAATTTTCTGCTACCTTTATAGTTATATTTTTGCAAATAATATGTTATCAATTGATCTTTCAGAAATAAGAGTTCCAAAAGCTCATCATTATTTATTAAGCGCAGTAGGTCCAAGGCCTATTTGTTTTGCAAGTACAATAGATGAAAAAGGCAGACCAAATCTAGCTCCCTTCTCTTTTTTCAATGTATTTAGTTCCAACCCTCCAATTGCTGTTTTTTCACCTTCTCGTAGCGGAAGAACAGGCCAACATAAAGATACCTTTAACAATGTTCAGAAGGTAAAACAAGTTGTTATTAACTTAGTTAATTATAAAATGGTGGAACAAATGTCTCTGGCAAGTTCCCCTTACTCACCTGAAACAGATGAATTTGTTAAAAGTGGCTTAACTCCTTTAAAGTCAGAATTAATTAAACCATTTAGAGTAAAAGAAGCTCCAGTTCAAATGGAATGTGAAGTAATTGAGATAAAAGAATTGGGCCAGAGTGGGGGAGCGGGAAATTTAGTTATTTGCAAAATTTTAAAGATGCATATTGCTGAAGAATTATTAAATGATGAAAAAATGATAGATCAAGAAAAAATTGATCTTGTTGCAAGAATGGGCGGTGATTGGTATTGTAGAACCGATAGTAAATCCATGTTTGAAATTAAAAAACCCATAAGTACGAAAGGTATTGGGTTTGATCAGATTCCAAAAGAGATATTAAATAGCACTATTCTCTCTGGTAATGATTTAGGTAAACTTGGAGGAATTGAAGCTTTGCCAGATGAAACCAATGTTAACGAGTTTAGATTAATTGAGCTTAGTGAACTTTTTTTAGAATTTGAAGACAATGCTAAAGCATTGGAAATTGCATTACACAAAAAAGCCAAATATTTTTTAGGCAAAAATCAATTGGAAGCAGCATGGAAAACGCTACTTTCGTTTAATAATTAAATAGAACAATGGAACTTAAATTAAATGGGAAAGTAAAGCTAATTTTAGATTTACAATCTTGGGACTCAGGCTTTACAAAAAGAGAATTTGTAATTACTACCAATGAACAATATCCTCAAGATGTAAAATTGGAATGTATTAAAGATAAAACAAGCCTTTTAGATGGTTTAGTTGAGGGGGATGAAGTAGAAGTATCTTTTAACGTGAGGGGAAATGAATATAATGGTAAATATTATGTTAATTTACAAGCTTGGAGACTAAATAAAAGCTCTAGTGAATCTGCAGCCAGTGAACAAGCTCCATCCGAACCAGATTTTGAACCAGTTGGTGACGACGACGATGATTTACCATTTTAATTAAAGCTTAAAATGTCCCTCATTGAAAAATATATTAAAGGGATAAGGTTTTTATTACCATCTCCATTTTCCATAGCTTTATTATTAACTCTTTTTGCCATCTTTTTGGCCTTGATATGGCCCAATCAAACTTTATCAGAAAATCAAAATTGGTTAAATAAATTAACAATTATTTTAAATTCATGGAATGATGGTCTTTGGAATGTAAAGGGCCTAGCATTTGCTATTCAAATGATGTTGATGCTATTATTGGGGCACGTGTTAGCCTTAAGTAAACCTGTTGATTCTGCAATTAACCAACTTCTTCCATTTTGTAGTAATAATGCTAGAAGTGCATTAATCATCACATTTTTCACTTTGACTGTAAGCTGGTTTAATTGGGGTTTAGGACTGGTTTTTGGCGCTGTTTTTTGTAAAAAAATAATGAATTATGCTGCTAAATCTTCTATGGCATTAAATCATGGTTTGATTGGGGCTTGTGGTTATTCAGGATTAATGATATGGCATGGTGGAATTTCAGGTTCTTCCTTGGTTAAAATAGCTGAAAGGGGACACTTAACAGATTTAGCCCCTGAAAGTGTAAAAAGTAATGTTCCAGAGTTAATAGATTTTTCTAAGACCGTATTTTCTAATATGAACATTGCTGTAACATTTTCTTTGTTGGTTGCTTTGCCAATAACCATGTATCTATTAGGAAAAAAAACTAAAGTAGTAGTTCCCAATGTGAAGATGTTAACATATAAAGACCATCAAAAAAGCACTTTAATTGGTATTGAAAAATTTGATCATTCAAAATTTGTAGGTTTGGTTGTTGGTTTTTTTATCCTATTATTTTGTGGTTATTTGGCAATTAGTCATCCATATACAAGCTCTTTTCAGTTTATTAACCCTAATTATTTGAATTTAACCTTTCTTGGTTTAGCCCTAGTTCTTCATGGTAAGGTTTATGCTTTTTTAAAAGCAATTGAAAAAGCTATTGTTGGAACTGCTGGTATACTCATTCAATTTCCTCTTTATTTTGGCATTATGGGTATTGTTAGTGAAACAGGAATTATAAGTGATTTAGCAGCTTATTTTCAAAGTATTTCAACAAATTATACCTATCCAATATTTACTTTTTTAAGTGCAGGAATGGTGAACTTTTTTGTCCCAAGTGGAGGCGGTCAGTGGTATATCCAAGGACCTCTAATTATTCAATCTGCAGTTGAGATGGAAATTCCATTAAACAAAAGCATTATGGCGATGGCTTACGGTGATCAACTAACTAATATGATGCAACCTTTTTGGGCGCTTCCATTATTGGGTATTACTGGGTTAAAAGTAAAAGATATTCTTCCTTACACTCTAATAATGATGGTAGTTGGATTTATCATTTTTACTTTAGGTTTACTGATTTTCTAGCTTAAAATTTAAAATTAGAATATTAAGATTAATGAATAACTATATGTCATTCCAATCTGAAAGATTGATAATTAGACCTACTTTAGAACAAGACGCAGAACTGATTTATCAATTAATGAACTCTCCAAAATTCATTAAATATGTAGGAGATAGACAGCTTTATTCTGTGGAGGATGCAGAAAAATATATTCAGGATAAAATGCTCCCTCAGTTACATTCTCTTGGATATTCTAATTATTCGTTAATAAATAAAAAAAATGGTGCTAAAATTGGTATTTGTGGACTTTATGATAGGGAAGGACTAGATGGTATTGATATTGGATTTGGTATTTTACCAGTATATGAAGGGTTAGGATATGCTTTTGAGTCCTCATCAAGGATAATTAAAGCTGGATTTGAAGAATTAGAAATTTCAGAAATTAAAGCAATTACGAATAAAGAAAATATTTCTTCTCAAAGGATACTATTTAAATTAGGGTTTAATCTTAAAGGAACGATAATGCTGCCAAATGAAAATGGTGAATTGCTTTTATACAAAATTGAAAAGTAAAGTCTTATTTATATTCTATCTAAATAGATGATAAACGATTATTTGTTCAATTATATTTTATAAAGCTATGACTTTGACATTACATTGTTTACTACATTTGTAGTACGTTATTAAACATTATGAGTAAATCTACTTTTTACACTTCCATAGGATATAAAGTACTGATGGCCCTTTCAGGATTATTTTTAATGTTTTTCTTGCTTCAGCATCTTGTAATAAATTCACTTTCCGTAATAAGCCCAGATGCATTTAATGAAGCATCTCATTTTATGGGGACCAATCCATTGGTGCAGTTTTTATTGCAACCAGTATTAATTTTTGGAGTAGTATTTCACTTTATAATGGGTTTTTTTCTTGATTTAAAAAACAGAAAATCTAGAGCTATAAATTATGCTTACAATAAGCCTTCAGCAAATTCATCTTGGATCTCTAGAAATATGATAATTAGTGGATTAACNNTACTAGCNTTTCTAGGNNTTCACTTTNTAGANTTTTGGATTCCAGAAATTAANGTAAAATANATTCANGGAGATATGTCAGNGCNNATGNACAANGGNGANTTTAGATATTNTCANGANTTNCACGAAAANTTTNNTGTCTCTNCCNANNNTAATNGCNTATNTNNTAGCNTTTGTTTTNTTATCNCTTCANTTATTNCANGGATTTCAGTCNTCTTTNCAAAGNNTTGGAATNNCNACNAGNAAAACAAGANTNGCNTTNTATAAATTTGGAAATATTTTTGCNNTNNTTGTNCCNANTGGNTTTATANTAATNGCATTGTTTCATTTTATAACCCAACATTAANAANTATGGCANCATTAAATTCTGGCNTACCANAAGGNGANTTGAANNANAANTGGACTCAATANAAAGATTCNATNNACTTNGTNAANCCTGCCAATAAAAGAAACATTGATGTTATAGTAGTTGGNACTGGCCTTGCTGGAGGATCTGCATCTGCNACCCTTGCGGAACTTGGATATAATGTTAAAACATTTTGTTACCAAGATAGCCCTAGAAGAGCACATTCTATTGCNGCTCAAGGTGGAATAAATGCAGCAAAAAATTACCAAGGAGATGGGGATTCCACCTACAGACTATTTTACGATACGNTAAAAGGTGGTGATTATAGATCTAGAGAGGCCAATGTATATAGATTAGCCGAAGTATCTACCAATATTATTGACCAGTGTGTAGCTCAGGGAGTGCCATTTGCAAGAGATTATGGTGGTTTATTAGATAATAGATCTTTTGGTGGAGTTCTTGTTTCAAGAACCTTTTATGCAAAAGGCCAAACTGGTCAACAACTTCTTTTAGGTGCTTACTCTGCNATGAANAGACAAATCGCAAGAGGTAAAATTCAAATGCATAATCGTCATGAAATGCTGGACGTTGTGATTGTAGATGGAAAAGCTAGAGGAATTATTACTAGAAATTTAATAACTGGTGAAATAGAAAGACACTCAGCACATGCAGTTGTGATTGCTTCTGGNGGATATGGAAATCTATACTTTTTATCTACAAATGCAATGGGAAGTAATGCAACTGCAGCTTGGAAAATTCATAAAAAAGGGGCNTTTTTTGCCAATCCATGCTATACACAAATACATCCAACATGTATTCCAAGATCTGGAGAATACCAGTCTAAACTAACTCTAATGTCAGAATCTCTACGAAATGATGGAAGAATCTGGGTTCCTAAAAGAATAGAAGATGTTGAGGCATTAAGAGAAGGTACTTTGAAAGCTACTGAAATAGCNGAAGAAAATAGAGACTATTATTTAGAGAGAAGATATCCTGCTTTTGGAAATTTAGTTCCAAGAGATGTTGCCTCTAGAGCTGCAAAAGAACGATGTGATGCAGGATTTGGTGTAAACAAAACTGGAGAAGCTGTATACTTAGATTTTAGTTCTGCAATTACNAGATATGGGAAAGAACAAGTTCTTCTTCAGGGTAAAGATGCAAATGATCCTTTTTTGATTAAAAAAATGGGTCAAGAAATTGTNAAATCTAAATATGGCAATTTATTTCAGATGTATGAAAAAATAGTCGATGAAAACCCTTATGAAAATCCTATGATGATTTATCCTGCAGTTCATTANACTATGGGTGGNGTATGGGTAGATTATAACCTAATGACTACAGTTCCTGGTCTTTATGCAATTGGAGAAGCAAATTTTTCTGACCATGGATCTAACAGGCTTGGTGCTTCGGCCCTGATGCAGGGCTTGGCTGATGGATACTTTGTTTTACCTTATACTATAGGAGATTATTTATCAGATGATATTAGAACTGGGCCTATTTCTACAGACTCTCCTGAGTTCAAAAAATCTGAAGAAAATGTCAAANAATTATTGACAAAATTAGTTGAAAATAAAGGAAAGCACTCTGTTGACTATTACCACAAAAAGTTGGGAAATATTATGTGGGATAAATGTGGAATGTCTAGGAATGAAATCGGATTAAATGAAGCTATTTCAGAAATTAAAGAATTGAGAGCTGATTTTTGGNAAAACGTAATGGTTCCAGGTGGTTTAAATGAACTCAACAAAGAGCTAGAAAAAGCAGGTAGAGTTGCTGATTTTCTTGAACTAGGAGAATTATTTGCTAAAGATGCACTCACTAGAAACGAATCTTGTGGTGGACATTTTAGAGAAGAATATGCTACTAAAGAAGGAGAAGCTAAAAGAGATGACAAGAAATTTAATTTCGTTTCTGCATGGGAATATAAAGGAGAACCTTCAGAAGCTAAACTTCATAAAGAGAAATTAGAATTTGAAAATATTGAAGTAAAAGAAAGATCCTATAAATAAGAAAAAGATGAATTTAACACTTAAAATCTGGAGACAAAAAAGTAATAATGATAAAGGATCCTTAGAAACTTATCCTATTAGTGATGTGTCAGAGGATATGTCTTTTTTAGAGATGTTAGACGTATTAAACGAAGANCTAATTGAAAAGGNAATAGAGCCAGTTGCATTTGANCATGACTGCAGAGAGGGAATATGTGGAATGTGTTCGCTTTANATAAATGGAGAAGCCCATGGTCCTGATAGAAGAGTTACTACATGTCAACTTCACATGAGAAAATTTAAGGATGGGGATACCATTTATATTGAGCCATTTAGAGCCAATGCTTTTCCTGTTATAAAAGATTTAGTTGTTGATAGATCTGCTTTTGATAGAATACAACAATCAGGAGGTTTTGTTTCCGTTAATACATCTGGAAATACACAAGATGCTAATACTATNCCTATTCCTAAAGATGATGCTGACACCGCTTTTGACTCAGCTACATGTATTGGCTGTGGAGCCTGTGTTGCATCTTGTAAGAACTCATCGGCAATGCTTTTTGTATCTGCGAAAGTTTCTCAATTTTCTTTACTTCCTCAAGGTCAGGTAGAAGCAAAAGAGAGAGTAATTAACATGGTTAATAAAATGGATGAAGAAGGGTTTGGTAATTGTACCAATACCGGAGCTTGTGAAGTAGAATGTCCGAAAGGAATTTCTTTAGATAATATTTCAAGAATGAATAGAGAGTTTATTACAGCCAATGTTAAAAAGTAGCCTTTTAATTTTCCATNAGTAAGATATATTCTCTTCATTTCCAATAAAAAAGCCCAACAAAATGTTGAGCTTTCTAATTTATTACGTTAAAAAGATTTGNATCATCTCATAACAATAAACTTTCTTTTGATGTTNTCACCTGCACTTAGCAAATAAATACCCTCAGATAAAATTTCTGTATTAAGNATAGTTAAATTTGAAGTTATTAGACCAGTGAAAACAACCTTACCACTGTTGTCAAAAACTAAATAATTGGTTCCAATATATTTTAAGTCTGACTTGATATTTAAAACATAGTTGGTTGGATTCGGATAAACTTCNATTTCAATGTTTTCTATTTCACTTGTAGACATAGTACTTGTTAATTCTAGATCATCAATGTGTAGTTGAAACATATCGGAAACTCCATGNTGTCTTAAAGCAATATATCCTTCATTACCCGTAAATCCAGAAATAGTAAAAGATCTNTGTGCCCAATTAGTCCCACATGCATCNCCTCCAGAAGTGATAGTCTCTGTAGNGTAATAGGGGGAATTTTCAAGAGATGATATATTATAATCATTTCCAAAATATATACTATAGTTTTCCTGACACCAATTAGCATCAACTCCTCTTACTTTCCATGCTAAATTAGCTTCAGTGACACCTGTCATATCAATAGGGCCAAATACTACCCAACAATCAGGAGTTAATGCTCCTTGATTTTGAGTCCANGAATCTGATGANGCAAATGTGTTACCAGTATTATCTGGTGTATAATACCAATAGTTTCCTGGACTACCATTATTAGTATGCCATGGTGGACCAAAAGGCCAACAAGAGGATGTTTCAAAATCATTAAAATAAGGCAANGAATTTGGACAATCTGCTGATGTAGTCCATAAATCAGGACCATTACTTCCATTGTCATACCAACTACCAGTATCACTAGCGCAGATTGACCTTATTGTGAAATAATAATCTGTAGCCNCTGATAATCCCGTTAATGATGCTGGAAAAGATGTAAAAGTGAANGTTTGAACTCCTGCAGGAGCAGGTGTNCCCGGTGTGAAAGTACTNCCTTCATTATATTGAATTTCGTAAGAAATTATAGATGCGTTGTTAGTTCCATCAAAATCTGCCGTTGTACTGGTCATTGTCCATGATGTTATTGCAGCATTTGGACATTGACTTATTGCAACAGAAGAAATTAATAAAAATAAAATT
This sequence comes from Crocinitomicaceae bacterium, assembly GCA_002713405.1. GTDB lineage: Bacteria > Bacteroidota > Bacteroidia > Flavobacteriales_D > Parvicellaceae > MED-G20. The sequence goes on from PAST01000028.1 coordinate 9,770, forward strand.
GTAATTTTTTTCATAGTTTTTTTTTATAAATAAAAAGAAAAAAAANCAATTTATTACATCTTGTTTCAAAAAAAATAGTTTGAAAAACTATTTTTTAATTTATTTTATAAACAATAAACCTNAATTTTTTTGATCAAAGTCACACTTTAAAAAATTATATTTATAAGNCTACAATGTNCTATTTAAAGGATTTAAAAAATATTACTTGCAACTTCTTTTACAGCCTGCCCCTTGCCCATCGTNTAGAAATGCAGTACTGGTACTCCAGCATCTATTAATTCTTTAGACTGANCTATAGACCACTCTACCCCCACTTTCTTAATTTCTTCATTTGTCTTGCACTTTTCTAATTCATTAGAAAATTCTTCAGGAAAATTTGTATTGAAAAATTTTGGTATAAACGTTAAATGTTTTTGATTAGTTATTGGTTTTAGTCCNGGTATGATTGGAACAGTAATTCCAATTTCTCTACATTTTTTAACAAATGAGAAATACTTTTTATTGTCATAAAATAATTGAGTTACAATAAATTCAGCTCCCGCATCAACTTTTGCTTTTANATGTCTTAAGTCACTGGCTAAATTCATCGCTTCAAAATGTTTTTCTGGGTAACCAGCTGCTCCTATACAAAAATTNGANGGACTGTTTTTAGTCTCTTCGTATAGATACTGACCATTATTCATTTCATTAATTTGTTGAATGAGATCGATAGCAAATTTATTTCCGCCATCTACTGGAATAAAGGAAGACTCATTTTTCATAGGGTCTCCTCTTAATGCAAGAATATTATCCACTCCTAAGAACTTTAGATCAATCAATGCGCTCTCAGTATCTTCTTTATTAAAACCACCACAAATTATATGGGGAATTGCATCTACTTTATATCTGTTCATTAATGCCGCACAAATTCCAACAGTTCCTGGTCTTTTTCTAATGGAAACCTTTTTTAGAAGACCATTGCCCATTTTCTTATAATCGTATTCTTCTCTATGGTATGTTACATTTATAAATGGAGGTTTGAATTCCATTAATGGGTCAATTCCCTCACAAATATCTTCTATACCTTTTCCCTTAAGAGGAGGAATAATCTCAAATGAGAATATNGTCTTGTTGCTNTTTTTAATATAATCTGTAACCTTCATTTCATGGCAAAATAAGTTCTTAATCTCAAGAAAACCAAAATATTTCCAATTGAAAGAAAAGTTTTGTTTAAACAAGATTATAACGATGATAGATAATCAGAAATATTATGTATATCAACAACTTAATTTTTTGGGTTTATATACTACATTTGTTGTCAATGAAAAATATTAGAAATTTCTGTATTATAGCCCATATTGATCATGGCAAAAGTACTTTAGCAGATAGACTCCTTCAATCNACTGGAACAATTTCAGATAGAGAGATGAAAGACCAGGCTCTNGACGATATGGATATTGAGAGAGANAGAGGAATTACAATTAAAAGCCATGCGATACAAATGGACTACACCTATAAAAATGAAGACTATAAGTTAAATTTAATTGATACACCAGGTCATGTAGACTTTTCTTACGAAGTTTCTAGGTCTATAGCAGCTTGTGAAGGAGCACTTTTAATTGTTGATGCATCTCAAGGTATTGAGGCACAAACTATTTCAAATTTATATCTTGCTATAGAAAATGATTTAGAAATTATACCAATTCTAAATAAGATGGATTTGCCAGGTGCAATGCCCGAAGAAGTTACNGATCAAATTATTGATTTGATTGGGTGTAGTAAAGAAGATGTGATTCCAGCAAGCGGTAAAACAGGGCTTGGAATTTACAATATTCTTGAAGCNATTATCAAAAAAATACCAAGTCCTGAGGGCAGTGAGAATNAACCATTAGAAGCAATGATTTTTGATTCTGTTTTCAATTCATTTAGGGGTATTATCGCTTATTTTAGAGTTTTTAATGGCGTAATAAAAAAAGGTCAGCAAGTTAAATTTTTCAATACTGGAAAAATNTATAACGCAGACGAAATAGGCGTTCTAAAAATGGATCTAAGTCCAAAAAACAAATTGTGTTCTGGAGATGTTGGNTATATAATAAGTGGTGTAAAAAAAGCAAATGAAGTTAAAGTTGGAGACACCATTACTTCATTACTAAAACCATGCGAAAATGCTATNCAGGGTTTTGAAGATGTTAAGCCAATGGTTTTTGCTGGAATGTATCCAGTNGAAACAGACGATTATGAAGAACTGAGAACTTCAATGGAAAAACTGCAATTGAATGATGCTTCTTTGGTTTTTGAACCAGAATCTTCAGCTGCTTTGGGTTTTGGATTTAGATGTGGTTTTTTAGGAATGCTTCACATGGAAATTATTCAGGAAAGATTGGAAAGAGAATTTAATATGGTTGTAATAACAACAGTTCCCAATGTTTCTTATAATGTTTTTCTAAANAAAGAATTAAAAGAGATTATAGTCAATAACCCATCNGAGCTTCCAGAACCTTCAAAATTAGAGTGGATTGAAGAACCTTATATNAAAGCCCAAGTTATAACAAAAACAGATTATNTTGGTGCGGTTATGAACTTATGTATTGAAAAAAGAGGAGAGTTAAACAATCAAGTATATCTAACTCAAGATAGAGTGGAACTAAGTTTCCAAATGCCTCTTTCAGAAATAGTATTTGACTTTTATGATAGATTAAAATCAGTAAGTAGAGGCTATGCNTCCTTTGATTACTCTCCATTTGGTCACAAGAAATCAGACCTTATTAAATTGGATATTCTTTTAAATTCTGAGCAAGTAGATGCTCTTTCAGCATTGGTCCACCGTTCTAATGCATATACTCTTGGNAAAAGAATTTGCTTAAAATTGAAAGAGCTAATACCTAGACAACAATTTGAAATCCCTATCCAAGCAGCTATTGGAGCCAAAATTGTAGCTAGAGAAACAATAAAAGCACTAAGAAAAGATGTTACTGCAAAATGTTATGGTGGTGATATCACAAGAAAAAGAAAACTTTTAGAGAAACAAAAAGCTGGTAAAAAGAGAATGCGACAAGTNGGAAGAGTAGAAGTTCCTCAAGAAGCATTTTTAGCTGTTTTGAAATTAGATTAGAAAAATGCCCTCATTTGCATACTTCCTGTGTGTATGGCTCTATTTTCTTGAGATTTCCTTCCATTATANTTGATAGATATTTGTATGTTATTCGACATGTTTTTTTGAAAACCTAACTTCCATGTAATATTTTTACCTAATTGTAGACCTTCTAACATTTCAAATCCAATAGTACTGCTACTTTCCCCATTGTAATTGATATTAACCAAATGAAGCTCACCATTCAATAATCCCATGTCTCTTTTGCTTCTTCTTAATTCTATTCCAATATCTTTTATAAATGCTTTTTCATTGCCATAGTCTATTGAATTTCTTTTTTCTGAATATCTACCATTTAGTGCTATCCTAAATAAAGTGTTTGGTTGAAATGAAAGCCTATTATTTATCTCTTTATTTTCAATATCATAGTTTCTATTGNTCATATAAGTTGAAGAATTCTTCTTTATTTCCTTGGATAATTGTGANTTGANCATTAACGATTGGTTAAGATTCCATCTAAATTTTATTTGGTCTTTATTAGTNGATCTAAAGTCTGTCCCGTTGATTAAAAGGTTTTTATTAGCAAACAACAGAGTAACTAATTCAAAACTATATTTAGAGCTTGAACGATTGAAAAACAAACTATTTCTAAGGCTATTAGACATTTGCTGAATTATAGGATTATCTGCATTTACCAAGGGATTTAACAAAGTTTGTAAATCTAAATCATTGGTCTTTTTATGGGTGTTAACCGCAGTTTGATTGTAAAACTTTTTCAAGAACTTTTCNGCCATTGTTTTTCCATTAATNATTCTTCTAAAATCTATATTTAAGTTCTGATTATATTGAAAGCTGTAAATTTTGACATAATTATTATTAGGTGTAAATACTCTAATATAAGTAGCTTGATCACTAAATGCAGCTATTTCAAATTCATTGAGTTCCTTTATTCCATTATCGTTATAATCATTCCAAGAATATACTCCCTGACCAGCTGGNACTTCAATGTATATAAACTCTTTTTGTAGCTCTAACCCNGAACCAATTTCTAAAAATGAATTGGTATTTATTCCTCCCTTTAATAGTTTTAAATTATAATTTAGTCTGCTTGCTAATGAATTTTCTGGAAGAATAGTTGTTAAACTTGAATCTGATTGAAGCATCCTGTATGCTAAAGAGTAGTTTAAATTGAAATTTTTTCTAGAGCTAATTCCTACCATAAGTCCAGGGCTAATTGCTTTTGTAGCTTTTTCAAGAATAGANCTGCCTTTAAACCAATCGTATCTTTCTTGGTAAAAAAATTGAACTCTATTTCTTGTAGAGTCGAAATTTTCTATATAAANTTTCCAATCGTAAAAACGGTAACTATTGTTATTCAAGGTATCAGCANTGAAAAATTGATTATTTTCATTTATATCTTTAAACCCTAATTTGAATCCTTTAATCGGAATAAATAAATCTGTTTTATGCCTCAAAAAACTGGTTTTAAATTGCCCATCAGAATTCATTAAGCTACCATTAAAATTGAGTNTAACTTTTTTNTTCCATTTGATTTTAAAATCATTTTTATAACCATTAAAATTATTTTTAATAAAATAGGAATTTAGCTGGTATTGAAATAGACCATTTTCTATATGTTTTAAATTAATTTTTGCAGAACTAAGCAGTTGATTCTTTGGAGTGATGAGATTCTGGATATTCCAATTTCTTTCAAACTCCACTTCTCTAAATCTTTCTATCCTTCTAAAATCTTTAGAAATACTTTCAATTCTGTATTGTTGATTNAACTCCCATTTTCCTTTTAAAGTATTTTTATTTTCAAAATTTACAAGTCCTGCAAATCCAATATTATCTTCGTTATTAATATTTGAAAAAGTATTTAAATCCATATTTGAAGTGCTTAATTCATAATTCAAAGAATTCCCACTCCAAATTGTTTTTCCACCAAGACTTATTATTTGTCTTTTTTTTGGAGTTACTAGTTTTTTAATTGGGCTGTAATCACCATTTTTAACTATGTCTCCAAATGAAATAGTATCTGGAGCGACCCATTCAAATACTTTTCCAAGTGCATTGTTTTCCTTTATTTTATAGTTNCCATTCCCTTGTCCAACATTGCTAAAAGTTAACATATATACAGCCTGTTGTTCATCTATAGAATATTGATAAACTTCATAGCCTAGAGAATCTTTTTTTTNGTAAAGGTTGGTTGCTTGGTTAAAATCAACACTATCAATTCCAGAGCCAATTGCNAAATCAATATTATCGCCAATATTTTCTAAAGTTTGTCTATCCAATAAGTCAAAATCTAATTGAAGAGGTTGGTTTTTACTGTCCTGCTCCCCGTATCCGTGGATGTAAAATGAAGATTTATTTTTTTTGATAGTGGTAGAAGTTTGAAGTAAAGATCTAGCGTAATTTTTATCACTATACTGGAATTCTACAATTATTCTCTTNTCCTTGGTAATTAAAGTATTTGCAGTAAAACTAACTTCAGATGTGTTGTAGTCAATTATATAATCATTATTTTGTCCTCTTTTTTGAAGTATACCATCTATATAAACGTTTTCAGTACCACTTAAAATAATTATAAAGCTTTCATTCTCATTTCCAAATAGTCTATAAGGCCCTTGATTACCTTCAATACCTTGAATAACATTTCTTCCAAATTTNCCTTTACTAATTGAAGCGCTATTTTCAATATCTATTTCAATACCGTTAATTCCAATAATTTTATTTTCCAAGTGAATTCCTTGTCCTCTCTTGTGATATTTTAAAAAGTAACTGTCTTTATTCTTAATCCAGAAATCACCTGCAGTTAATTTCCATTTTTCATCTGAAACTTGGATGAAAACCTTGTCAAAATCTTGTAGTTGCTGTGTATTTCCTTGAGGTTGAATAGGAATATTATCATCAGTAACAGATGCTAATATTTTCATGGTTGGTGAAATTGNACCTGAAAGTTGTAGATTCAGATTTGAGTTGAGAGAGAAGTCCTGGTTGTTACCAACCATTAGTCCTCTTGAAATACTTCCTGTCCTATTTAGTTTAGTCCCTTGAAATAGATTGTTGGAATTAACGGTATTTATAATATTTATTGACGGATGATATTGCTGTTGTTCAATGGTTCGGTTTAATGAAATTGGATGCTTGTAATATTTTTTAGTAAAGTCAATTAGTAATGGATGGTAATTAAAAGTTAAGGTGTCATATGGAATGTCTAAAAAAACAACCAAACCTTTGTAGGGTAAAAGTTTATAATCCAAACTTATAGACTTTTTGTCTTTATTTAAAATTTGAAATGTTCTTGGATTAATTGAAAATGTATCAATAACAACAGTGTCTGTATCAACATATTTTTTAGAAAATAGTGATTTGTAGTCAAAACTCTGGCAATAATCTATATTATAGATTATACAAAAAATTACAGCCAATACTTTGTTATTAATCATGGTGGTTTCAATAAAAGCCAAATGGATCTTTTGTTATGAAAACGTAAGATAAATAGATTTGTTTTTAAGTTTTTAAATTAAAGGTCATTTTCTCTTTATTAAAAAGTATTTTTAAGAGTAAGTTGTTTATAAGTATAACTAAAGAATGAATTTTTTATCCAATTTGGGGTCATTTTTGTTTTATATAATAAATCAATGATTAAAAACTTTCTTTCAATACTATTAATAATAATTATTTTTTTCCAGAGTTGTGTTCCAGCAAGAAAATTTGAGGAAATTTCTGAAAAACAAGAAGTCTGTGCAGTTGAACTTAAATCTCTTAAATCTCTTAAAACAGAACTTCAAACTGAAAATACAGAACTAGAATCCCAAAACGAACAACTAAATAGATTAGCAAAACGTTTAATTAAAGATACAACCATGTTGGGTAAATCTTTAAGGATGAAAGAAAAACAATACGATAAAATTGATTTACTAAATAAACGTATACAAGATCAATTAGAGCTTCTACAAAAAGGACAGTCTGTTGAGAAGCAGCGACTTATGTTAGATTTAGAAAAAAGAAAGTCAGATTTATTAAATCTAGAAGATCAACTAAGAGACTTTGAAATTGAACTAAATACTAAAAAAGTGCTATTAGAAGATCTTTCTCGAGAATTACAAAAAAGAGAAAAAAGAGTAAATGAATTAGAACAGATTATTGCCAATAAAGATGCTATAGTTAGAGCTTTAAAAGAAAAAGTTGCTAATGCCTTACTTGGTTTTAGAGACAAAGGACTTTCTGTCGTAGAGAAAGATGGAAAAGTTTATGTTAGCATGAATGCAAAACTTTTATTTGCTTCAGGAAGTACTAAAGTCGATGCAGAAGGGATCAAGGCCTTGAAAGAGTTGGCTAAAGTTCTTGAGGATCAACAAGACTTAGAAATTTTAGTTGAAGGACATACTGATAGTGATAAGATGAAATCAAATTCTCATCCAGTAGATAATTGGGAATTAAGTGTACTAAGAGCAACATCTGTAGTGAAAATAATGTTGAAAAATAGTAAAATGGATCCAACTACAGTTAGCGCCTCTGGAAGAAGTCAATACGTTCCGATTGACAATATGGACAAAGCAAAAAACAGGAGAATTGAAGTGGTACTAATTCCAAAATTGGATGAATTGTTTGAAATCATAAACAATTAAAAAGTTTGATTTTTGTAAAAATTCATTTCTTCTATGTATTTATAAACTTCGGGTGTAAGTAAATATCTAACATCTTTATTTTCTGAAATTGCTTTTCTTATAAAACTGGAAGATATCTTCATTACAGGCGCTTCACATCTTATAATTTTATGGTGTTCAATCAAATCTTCTAGACTATTTTTATCGAGTTTCTCTTGTTCTGTTAAAACTCTTGGATAGACATATAAATGATGATATTTTAGGATCTCCTCATGGTTTTTCCATCTTTTAAAAGATCTAAGATTGTCTTCTCCCATAATCAGATTAAATTCATGTCCAGAATATTTTTCTTTTAGATGGGNCAATGTATTTATTGTGTAAGAAGGAATAGGTAAANTAAACTCTTCGTTACATGCATTTAATTTAGGATTTTGTTCAATTGCAATTCTCACTAAATTCAGTCGGTGGTAATCCTCTAATAAAGATTCTTTTTTCTTTAAAGGGTTAAGTGGACTTACTACAAACCAAACTTCATTCAAATTAGTGTATCCAACCATATAATTAGAAATTATTAAATGACCTACATGGATAGGATTAAATGTCCCAAAATACAAACCAACTTTNTTCATTCTATTTCAAAAATTTCTCAACAGTTTCAATTATNTTTTTGGTGGAAATACTTAGTTTGTCGTTGACAATTATTTTATCAAATTTATCTATAGATTTCATTTCTTCAAAAGATTTTTCTAATCTATTTTTAATAGATTTTCCATCCTCTGTATTTCTTTTTTTGAGTCTTTCACCTAAAACTTNCATACTTGGTGGTTTTATGAAAATTNATATTGAATTTTCTTTAAAATATTCTTTTAAAGAAATACCTCCAATTACATCCACATCAAAAACTATATGTTTTTTTTCTTTCCATATTCTGTCAATTTCTTTTTTTAGAGTTCCATAAAAATTTCCNTCATAGACTTCCTCCCATTCTATAAAATCCTGTGCCTTTATTTTTTCTTTAAATTCTTTAACAGATAAGAAATAATAATCTTTTTCATCTTTTTCACCTTTCCGAGGAAATCTGCTACANGCNGATATAGAAAATAAAAGAGGAAGATTTGCCTNTAATAACTGATTTACAAGTGTAGTTTTACCTGCTCCAGAAGGTGCTGAAATAATAACCGCTTTACCTTTGAAATTATTAGACGAATTCATAAGATATTTAAAACTTGTTCTTTGATTTTTTCTAATTCATCTTTCATTTCAACTACTATTTTTTGAATAGATAGGTGATGTGCTTTCGAACCAAGAGTATTAATCTCTCTTCCCATCTCTTGGGTGATAAAGCCTAGTTTTTTNCCAGAATGCATATCTTTAAGTGTTTCCATAAAATGGTTACAGTGTTCTTTTAACCTCACTTTTTCTTCTGATAGNTCTAGTTTCTCAGAGTAATAAATAAGTTCTTGCTCCAATCTTTTTTCATCTATTTGAGATCTCAAATTTAGTTCTTNAACAGATTGCAACAACTTCTCTTTNACTTTGGGAAGTCTTTCCTCTTCGAATGTATTTATTTTTGTTAGGTTTTCTAAGATAGAATTTACATAACTCANAAGCTCATTTTGTAGTGATTCCCCCTCCTTTTTACGAAAGCTGTTCAGGTCTTTACAGGCTTCTTTTACAGCACTTATTAGGATTTCATTACTTTGATTATCAACAGTTTCTTTTTGGTGTTGAATTACNTCAGGAAGCTTTAGTGCATAACCCATAAAATCTTTTTCATGCTGGTTATTTAGTTCAGTAGAAATGTCCTTTAACTGTTTGTAATAATTAATTAGTTGCTCCTTATTAATTGTGATTTTACTACTAGAATTAATTTTTTCATAGTGAATAGCTAGTTCTACTTTACCTNTTTTTAGNTCATTCTTTATTATAGCTCTTAAAGACGAATCAATTTCTTTAAATAAAGTTGGTATTTTTAAAGTTAGGTCTAAAAACTTACTATTAAGAGATCGTATTTCTATATTTACATGAAGCTGACCAATGGTAACTTCTGCTTTGCCAAAACCGGTCATTGAATGTGTCATAAAATCTTATTTATTCCAAAAGTAATCAATTGATTTTATTAGTATTTATACTTACTAAATAAACNCCTCCAAAAATCATAATAGAACATAAGACACTCACAAATTCTATTTCTTCTCTTCCTATTAAAACAGCAATAATGGATGTTAAAACAGGTTGTAGATATATATATGAACTTACTACGGTTGGGCTTAAATGTTTAATCCCATAAATATTAAATAGATAGCATAAATAAGTGGTGAATAAAATAACAAAACCTATTTTCATAATGATATTGCTCCCCATGTTCCAATTTACTTCATTAATTTCATATATTCCAAATGGAATTACTCCANCTAATCCAAATGTAAACACCCATTTTACAACTGTAATAGGACTGTACTTAGTCATCAACGGTTTTACCAATATTAGGTAGAGTCCAAANCTAGTAGCATTTAAGAAAATTAGTATATCACCCAATAAACCACTATTTANAGGCCCAGATTTGTTTTGAAATATTATTGTAACTGCTCCTGCCAAACCAATTAATACTCCAATCACCTTAGTAACTCGTAATTTNTCTTTTAAAATAATTATAGAAAGAACACTTACAATAATTGGACTTGTNACCATAATAATTGACGCATGAATAGTAGATGTTAGTTCCAGTCCATTAAAAAACATNAATTGATTAGCTGTTACTCCAAATAACCCGCAAAGTGCAAATTTAAGCATATCAGACTTAGATATTTTCTCATAAAAAAACAAAGAAGTTATCCAAAAAAGAAAAGTTGCGCCAATTCCTCTAAAAAGAATAAAAGTAAATGGCGGAAGATATCCCCCATTCATCACATCTTTAGCAAAACCGTAGTTTATNGCATAAATTAAATTAGCTCCTAAAATAGCAAGATGTGCAAAAAGTAGTTTTTTATTCAAAGTATATACAACATTTTTTTTTTGAATTTATTAAATAATTAGATTTGTATTATNGTTCTAAAAATTTAAAATGAAATTCAATACTAAAGTAATTCACTCAGGTGTTCNCCCTGATGTTTCAACTGGAGCAATTATGACTCCAATTTATCAAACTTCTACCTACGTTCAAGATGAAATTGGTATTCACAAAGGTTTTGAGTATTCTAGAACTGGCAATCCAACTAGACAAGCATTAGAAAATAATTTAGCAGCTATTGAAGNAGGNAAGCATGGAGCCTGTTTTGGAAGTGGTCTTGCGGCAATTGATGCTGTTGTGAAAATGTTAAAACCAGGAGATGAAGTGATTTCTACGAATGATCTTTATGGTGGTTCTTACAGAATTTTCACTACTATTTTTGAAAAATATGACATTAAATTTCATTTTGTAAATATGTTGGATGTACAAAATATTAAAGAAAAAATTAGTGATAAAACAAAGCTTATATGGGTAGAAACTCCAACCAATCCAATGCTGAATATTATAGATGTTAAGAAAGTTTGTGACTTGGCCNATGAATATAATATAATGGTAGGAGTTGATAATACTTTTGCTACTCCTTATTTGCANAACCCATTAGCGCTTGGAGCAGATGTGGTAATGCATTCTGTTACAAAATATTTAGGAGGTCATTCTGATGTTATTATGGGTGCTTTAGTTACAAATGATGATAAAATTGCAGAAGAAATTTACAGAATTCAAAACTCTAGCGGTGCTGTTTGTGGTCCTATGGATTCCTTTTTGGTCCTAAGAGGNATTAAAACTCTTCATCTTAGAATGCAAAGACACTGCGAAAATGGNGAAAAAATTGCTCACTTTTTAAATGATCATCCACTTATAAATACTGTTTACTGGCCTGGCCTAAAGACTCATACCAATCATGAAGTTGCTAAAAGCCAAATGAAAGACTTTGGTGGAATGATATCTTTCAATTTAGTTGGGGATGATTTAGAAATGGCAAAGAAAGTAGTAAGCAAAACAGAATTGTTTACATTAGCAGAATCTTTGGGGGGCGTAGAGTCGCTAATTGGTCACCCTTCAACAATGACACATGCATCAATTCCAAGAAGAGAAAGAATGAAGTCTGGTGTTGTTGATTCACTAATAAGGTTAAGTGTTGGAATTGAAGATATTGATGACTTAATTANNGATTTGAAAAATGCTCTAGNNGTTTAAAATTATATAATGAAAACATTTTTATCTANTATATTTTTTCTANTTCAAGTTTCACTTTTCTCTCAACTAGCAGATTCNAAAATAATTGATCCTTCCAATTGCAGAGATGGTGAAAATGTAGAATATTGTAAAACTCATAAATTAATGAATAAGCTTAAAAAAGACCCAGTAGCTTACCAACAATTTTTAGAAGAAAAATTAGAANTAAAGAAAGTTGAAAATCAGATTTCTAATAATACTGCTGTAAGAGTAGTTTATAGAATTCCTCTGGTTTTTCATGTATTACACAATGGTGGTGTGGAAAATATTTCTCGTCAACAAATTGAAGATGCNGTATCAATTTTAAATAGAGATTTTAGGCGTCAAAATGCAGATGCCAATACTGTTCAATCTACTTTTTCAGGAATGCCTGCTGATATTGAAATTGAATTTGAATTGGCCACTAAAGCTCCCAATGGTCAATGTTTTAGCGGTATCACTAGAACTTTAAGTCCTTTGACAAATAGTGGAGCAAATGGAGCAAATCAAGTCTCAGCTATTATTGCTGGAAATGATGTCTATAATTCTACATGGCCAGGAAATAAGTATTTAAATATTTTTGTAGTGAATGATGCTGATGGAGCTGCGGGATATACAACAAATCCAACCAATAATACTTTTTCTGGTATTAATATGAGGAATGGAATTTGGGTTCTTCATGATTATGTTGGTTCTATTGGGACATCAGANACTTATTCAAGTAGAACATTAACTCATGAAGTAGGGCATTGGCTAAATTTAGAACATCTATGGGGACCAAATAATAATCCAGGAAATAGTTCAAGTTGTTCTTCAGATGATTATGTTGACGACACCCCTAGGTGTATNGGAGTAACATCTTGTAATTTAAATTCTAATACTTGCTCCAACGATGTCACTGATGGTTACTGGACTAGTGATGTTGTAGATAATGTTGAAAATTATATGGAATATTCATCATGTAACAANATGTTTACAAATGGTCAAAAAAATCGAATGAGAGCAGCAATGGTTAGTAGCATTGGAGGACGAAATAATATTTGGACCACTAATAATCTTAATGCTACTGGATTAAACTCTAGCCCNTCACTCTGTGCTGTAGATATTAGAGTAGAAAGAGATTTAGTTTGTGAAGGTGATAATATTCAATTTTTTGATGAATCTTATAANAATATAACTTCATGGAATTGGACTTTTCCTAATGGTTTCCCTAGTTCTTCAACACAACAAAATCCTATTATTTCTTACNCAGGTTCTGGGTCATTTGATGTTACTCTTGAAGTAACAGATGCAATTGGAAATACTATGACTCAAGTTTTTCNAAACTTTATTACTGTAATTGATCCAGCAAATCCGCCACCAATTTACGAGGGTTTTGAAACTATATCCTCTTTCCCAAATAACGATTGGTCAGTTTATAATCCTAGTGGCCCNGGGTTTGAGGTGGTTTCAACNGCATTNCATACTGGAAGTCAAAGTGTCAAATTAGATAATTCTCAAGGAANAAATGGTTCCATAGACGAGTTAATTAGTAACACTATTGATTTATCAAATAGTGCAGCAGCTAGTATATCATTTAAGTATGCNTTTGCAAAACGAAATAATGGTAACACTGATTATCTACAGGTTTATGCTAGTAAGGATTGTGGGGAAACTTGGTTTATNAGAAAAAATATTNCTTCTTCAANAATTTCTACTATGCCAAATACCAACGCTGGTATTATTCCTACTGGATCAGACTGGAAATCGATTACCATTGGTCCAAACTCCTTCACTAATTATTTGGTTAGTAATTTTAGATTCAAATTTAAATTTGTTAATGGTGGCGGGAACGATTTTTTTATAGATAATATAAATTTATCTGGTTCTGTTTCAATTGATGAAACTGAACTTAATCAAGGATTAAAAGTGTATCCTAATCCAGTTGTAGATAATATAAATATCTCATTTTATTCAATTTCAAAGTTGACAAACCCTACTTTAGAACTTTATGACGCTATGGGAAGACTAGTAAATTCTAAGAAACTTAATAGTCTTGTAAATGGANTTAACGAAATTGAAATGCCTTCTTCAAATTTAGGTGNTGGATTGTATCTTATTGTATTAAATTCTCAAGAAAAAATAGTTACTAATAGATTTTTAAAGATAATAAAATGAAGAATTTATTGTGGACTCTTACTTTTTTTGTTNGTTTGTTTTCTTCTTGCGAGACAGACTTTGAGCTCAATGCCCCTTACAAGACTATTCCAGTAGTATATGGTCTTTTAGATCAGTCGTTAGATACACAATTTGTAAAAATTAATAAATCCTATTTAGCAGATGAAAATAATGCAAATTTCGCACCGATTAACGATTGTACTCAGTTTGAATATATTATTGCTGTTTTAGAAGAGTACAGTCAAAATAATGTTTTTCTAGGTTCTGACACTCTAAAAGAGATGATGGTTGGGAATTTACAACCAGGAATTTTTTATGAAGACTCGCAGAAAATCTATTTTTTAGAANCTCCNTCCAACACTTTTGTAGATGAGCACACTTATAAGATAAATGTCAATGTCCCTGACAAAAACTTGAACTTTAGTGCTCAGACTGATTTAGTCAATGGTACTGGNTTAATGTTTGATTTTTTATCTAAAATTACTTTGCAACTCAATGGATTTCGTTGTGCAGATAATGATTTAGCTACATTAGATGAGTACTTCGACCCAAGACTAGACTGGAAAACAACTCTAAATGGAAAAAGATACGAACTGGTNCTTCGTTTTGCTTATGTNGAACATTTTTTAAANGGNGATTCTATTCAAAAATTTATTGATTGGGACTTAGGAGATCAAACNAGCGTAAACACTGATGGAGGTGAAAACATGTTTAAAGTTGTTTCTGGAAGTAGTTTCTTTGAAATGCTTAAAGGTAGGTTATCTTCTTATGATCTAGAAGATCAAGTTGATAAAAGAACTTTTAANAGTGAAGCAATAGAATTTATTCTNACTGCAGGAAATGAGGATTTAAACACTTACATGCAAATAAATGAACCTGTTACAAGCATAGTTAACGAGAGACCTATTTTCACCAATGTTGANAATGGAATAGGATTGTTTGGTAGTAAATTTAGTAGNTCNTTAAAGTCTTTTATGTCTAACGGTACTGTTTTAGAACTATGTAGAGGNCAAATAACCGGTGAATTTAAGTTCTGNTGTGACTCTGCAGAACAAATTATAGCTATTTCAAATCTTAGTGGNGGAGAACAAGTAGGTTGTAATTAACTCAAAAGCTTCCAAGAATTTTTTTGGCTTTTTCATTGTCTTTTAAAATTTGACTTTTTANGTCTTTCAAGGATTTAAATTTTACTTCGTCTCTTATNCTTTCAATTATTTTAGTACTTAAATCTTGTCCGTATATATCTTTTTCATAATNAAAAAGATGTATTTCTATTGTTCTTTTTTGACCNTTATCTACAGTAGGGTTGAAGCCAATATTCATTATNCCTTTAAAATTAGCATCTTTAATTTTACAAATAACAGCATAAACTCCATCAAAAGGAATTATTTTTTCGTTACTATTTAGCTTAATATTTGCAGTAGGAGTACCAATNGTTTTGCCAATTCCATTTCCACGGACAACTTTTCCAGAAAATTCGTAAAAATAACCACAATAATCATTTACCAAATGTATATTCCCCTTTTCAATTGCTCTTCTAACTTTGGATGAGCTAATTTTTATTTCATCAATTTCATGTGCTTTTATTTCCTCTAAATAAAAAGGATTTGATTTTTCATNCTTTTTAAGTAAATCAATATTTCCTTCTCTTTCATTTCCAAAATGATGATCGTACCCGATTACCAATGTATGGGTACCAAGTTTTTGAATTAAAAGCTCGTCTATATATCTTTTAGCACTAAATTTTGAAAACTCTATNGTAAAAGGATAAATAACTAAATGATCTAATCCAAGATTTTTTAAAATATTTATTTTTTCATTAATTGTGTGAATTAATTTTAACCCTTTATCATTAAGAAGAATTTTTCTTGGATGTGGATCAAAAGTCAAAAGAATAGATTCTCCATTATTTTTTTTTGCAATTTTTTGAAGTCTTTGAATTATTTTTTGGTGTCCAAAGTGAACGCCGTCAAACGTGCCAACGGTCACAATTGGGTTTTTAATATTCTTATATGATTCAAAGCCGTAGTGAACTTTCATTCTCAATTTTTGAGTGAATTTACATTTTAATAATTAATCTAAGTGTCCTGTTAATTTGAACTTGAAATAATATGTTATATTTTATCAACATTGGACTTTAAATAATATAATTTATGTTAGATTTGCAGCGTAATTTAAAAAATAAAGCAATGTCTCAATTTAAGGGAAAAATTTCACAAATCATTGGTCCAGTAATCGATGTCAGTTTCGAAAACGCTGATAAACTACCNAATTTATTAGAAGCTATCGAAATAATTAAAGATGATGGAACCAAGGTTGTTTTGGAGTGTCAAAAGCATATTGGNGAGGACAGCGTTAGAACAGTTGCAATGGATTCAACTGATGGTCTAACTAGGGGCATGGAGGCAATCCCAGTAGGAACTCCTATTACAATGCCTACAGGAGACAAAGTAAAAGGGAGNCTATTTAATGTNGTTGGTGATGCTATTGATGGTATTGGCACATGTGATACAGATAAAAGGTTGCCAATACATAGAGAAGCTCCTAAATTTGAAGATTTGTCTACAGCTACAGAGGTTTTATATACAGGAATTAAGGTTATTGATTTAGTAGAGCCTTATGCTAAAGGAGGTAAAATTGGTTTATTTGGTGGTGCTGGTGTAGGAAAAACAGTATTGATTCAAGAACTAATTAATAATATAGCCAAAGGACATGACGGGCTATCAGTATTTGCTGGTGTTGGTGAAAGATCAAGAGAAGGAAATGACTTACTTAGGGAAATGTTAGAATCCGGAATTGTTAATTATGGCAATGAATTTATGCATGAGATGGAAAAAGGGAATTGGCCTTTGGATAAAGTAGACGCTGAAGCTCTGAAAAAATCTCAAGCAGCTTTTGTCTTTGGTCAAATGAATGAACCTCCAGGCGCAAGAGCTAGAGTTGCTCTATCTGGTTTAACACTTGCAGAGGACTTTAGAGANGGTGACGGAGAAGGTAAAGGAAAGGATATTCTATTTTTTATAGATAATATATTTAGATTTACTCAGGCAGGNTCTGAAGTTTCTGCGCTTTTAGGNAGAATGCCATCAGCAGTAGGATACCAGCCAACTTTAGCAACTGAAATGGGTGCTATGCAAGAGAGAATTACATCTACTAAAAAAGGTTCTATTACATCTGTCCAGGCTGTTTATGTTCCTGCAGATGATTTAACAGATCCAGCTCCTGCTACTACTTTTGCTCACCTAGATGCAACTACAGTTTTGTCTAGAAAATTAGCAGCTTTAGGAATTTATCCAGCAGTTGATCCACTNGATTCCACTTCAAGAATTTTAACCCCTCAAATTCTAGGAGANGCTCATTATGATTGTGCTCAAAGAGTTAAAATGTTGTTACAGCGATATAACGAATTGCAAGATATTATAGCGATTTTAGGAATGGATGAATTATCTGAAGAAGATAAGCAAGCTGTTCATAGAGCTAGAAGAGTTCAAAGATTTTTATCACAGCCATTTCACGTTGCAGAGCAATTTACAGGNATTAAAGGGGTTTTTGTAAATATTGAAGANACTATTAAAGGGTTTACAATGATAATGGATGGAGAAGTAGATAAATATCCAGAAGCTGCATTTAATCTTAAGGGAACTATTGAAGAGGTTATTGAAGCTGGAGAAAAAATGTTGGCAGAAGTAAGTTAAAAATTCATTATGGATGTTCAAATAATTACACCAGATAAATCTCTTTATGACGGGAAAGCTGACTTAGTCAATGTTCCAGCAACTTCNGGTTCTATAGGTATTTTAAATAACCATGCTCCTTTAGTTTCTTCTCTTTCAAAAGGAGAAGTAAGAATTGTTCTTAATAATAAAGAAGAACTATTTAATATTGACGGAGGAGTAGTTGAGGTTATGAAAAATAAGGTGGTTGTTTTGNCGTCTTAATTCAAATTAATTTAAAACTTTT
This sequence comes from Crocinitomicaceae bacterium, assembly GCA_002713405.1. Classification (GTDB taxonomy): domain Bacteria; phylum Bacteroidota; class Bacteroidia; order Flavobacteriales_D; family Parvicellaceae; genus MED-G20. Next base: position 27,798 of record PAST01000028.1, read on the forward strand.
TCTATGGTGTTTTGTTATTCCAAATTTAGAAATTGCATTCTTATGTTTTTTGGTTGGATANCCCTTGTTTTGACACCATAAATACTCTGGAAAACTTTTCGAAATTTTTTTCATTATTTCATCTCTTTTTGTTTTTGCAATTATCGAAGCAGCTGCAATATTCATATACTTTTCATCTCCTTTAACAATACAGGTGTGGTCTATTTTTGGATATGGGTTGAACTTATTTCCATCAATTGCTAAATGGCTGGGTTGAACAGCTAGATTTTTTATTGCAAGGTGCATGGCAAGAAGTGAAGCTTGTAGAATATTTATTTTTTCAATTTTTCTTTCGTCTACAATGCCTATCCCAATTGCGACAGCATTTTTTTCAATATCATTTCTTAANTCGTTTCGATTTTTTTNAGAAACTTTTTTTGAATCATCAAGGTTTATATTTTTATAACCTTTAGGAAGAATAACTGCAGCNGCTACCAAGGGGCCTGCCAGGCACCCTCTACCAGCTTCATCACAGCCAGCTTCATTAAAAGAAGTTAGAAAAGGTTGTAATTTCAAAATAGTAGATTCATATTCACTTTAGAATCTATAAAATTAGATAATTCACTTATTTTTATTCTTTCTTGATTCATAGAATCTCTTTCTCTTACAGTCACAGAATTGTCTTCAATGGATTCGTAGTCAACAGTAATGCAGAATGGGGTTCCTAGTGCATCGTTTCTTCTATACCTTTTTCCAATAGAATCTTTTTCATCGTAAGCACAATTACAAATTGATTTTAGATCATTAAATATTTCTTTGGCTTTTTCTGATAGACCATCTTTTTTAACAAGTGGAAGAACTGCAGCTTTGTTAGGTGCTAAGCTGAAGGGNAGAGCAAATACTGTTCGAGAAGTTCCATNTTCAAGATTTTCTTCTTTTAAGCNGTAAGACATTAGAGCTAAGAACATTCTGTCCAGACCAATGGACGTTTCAACCACATATGGAATGTAACTTTCGTTTTTTTCAGGATCAAAATATCTAATTTTTTTCTTAGATAATTCTTCGTGTTGTCTTAAATCAAAATCTGTTCTTGAGTGAATCCCCTCTAATTCTTTAAATCCAAAAGGAAATTTAAATTCAATATCACATGCTGCATCAGCGTAATGGGCAAGTTTTACATGGTCATGAAATCTTANATAATCTTCTGGAATNCCTAAAGATTTATGCCACTTCATTCTAGTTTCTTTCCAATGTTCGAACCACTTTTGTTGAGTTCCTGGTGTGATAAAGAATTGCATTTCCATTTGTTCAAACTCTCTNATTCTAAAAATAAATTGTCTTGCAATGATTTCGTTTCTAAAAGCTTTACCAATTTGGGCTATACCAAAAGGTATTTTTTTTCTGCCAGTTTTCTGTACATTTAGATAGTTTACAAATATTCCCTGAGCAGTTTCTGGTCTAAGAAAAACACTTGTTGACTCNCCAGAAACAGACCCTAAGTCGGTTTGAAACATTAAGTTAAATTGTCTAACACTTGTCCAGTTTTTAGACCCGCTTAAGGGGCATGTTATCCCTAATTCTATTATAAGATCATAAATAGCNGACAAATCCTCACTNTTAAAGGCTTCATCCATTTTGATTTTAATTTCGCTTTTATATTTTTCTCTTCTTAAGACATTTGGATTGGTTTCTCTAAAGGTTTTTTCNTTAAAATTTTCTCCAAACCTTTTCTTAGCTTTTTTTATTTCTTTTTCTATTTTTCCTTCAATTTTAANAATGTGATCTTCAATAAGAANATCGGCTCTGTATCTTTTTTTAGAATCCTTGTTGTCAATTAGTGGATCATTAAATGCATCAATATGTCCAGAAGCTTTCCAAGTATTTGGATGCATAAAAATGGCAGCATCAATNCCAACAATATTTTCATGCATTTGAACCATTGAATNCCACCAGTACTTTTTAATATTGTTTTTAAGCTCTACACCATTTTGTCCGTAATCATAAGTTGCACTCAGTCCGTCGTAAATCTCACTACTAGGAAATATGAATCCAAATTCTTTGGAGTGGCTAATTATTTTTTTGAAATGTTCTTCTGTCATCTTCGTTCTNAATTGGTTGGAGTTAACACAAAAATAGAACTTCCGCTGAAAGGGTTATATTTAAATTTTAAAAATTATTAAGTTTTATAGTTAATATGGTAGAAATAGAGGATAAAATCATTTCTGATGAGCTTTTTGAAAAAAAGTTTGTNTGTGATTTGCAAAAGTGCAAAGGCGGGTGTTGTGTGGAGGGTGATTCTGGTGCTCCTTTAAAGTCTAAAGAGATAAGAGAAATTGCCAAAAATCTTTCAATTATTAAATCTGAAATGTCTACAAAAGGTTTAAGTGCGATTAAAAACAATGACTTTCATTATGTAGATTCCGATGGTGAGAAGGTAACTAAATTAGTAGATGGTAAGGAATGTGTTTTTGTTGTTTTTGATGAAAATAATATTGCCAAATGCTCTATAGAATCAGCTTACAGAAAAAATAAAATAAATTTCAATAAACCTATTAGCTGTCATTTATATCCTGTAAGGGTCAAAAAATACGATTCTTTTACATCTATAAATGTTGATAGTTGGCATATTTGTAAGCCTGCGTGTGAATGTGGAACTGAACTAAATGTACCAGTGTTTAAATTTTTAAAAGATGCAATTATAAGATCCTGGGGTTTAGATTTTTTTAACCATCTAGATTTTATCTATAATGATTTTTTTAATAAAAAAAATTAAAATAATATTCCGCAAAATCTTAACTATTCAGCTTATAATTCTATAGTNGCNCTATCTTTAAAAGATTGTTGTTATTAACACCCGATTTTTAATAAAGATTTTTTTATAAAGGCTAAATATTAGACATCAAAAATTAACTTTAGAAANCTTTTAATACGTTCTTTTAGTGTCAATATTTGTCAATCGTTTTGACTTTCAACAAGTTAACAAGTTTTAATTCTGATTTGTTGAAAACTATTAAAAATGTTAGGTGTTTTTTTTTGTTAGACCTAGGATTATTTCTAATTTTTGTGTTCCACTAAAANTTGTTTTTTAGNTAGGTACCCAAAACGTATTTTTTTAATGACATTCTTCAAAAACTCATTGTTTTTTTAGGAAATTTTTGGCCTTAATTTTTACGTTTTTGATTAAAATATAACAATGAATATGGATAAAAACACTACTACAGATAATAAAAGTTCAGTTAAAATTGATCTTAAAAAGGAATTGGATACTAAAATAACTGTTGAAGAACCAATTTTAAAAGAAAATCCAAACAGATTTGTGCTTTTCCCAATACAACACTCTGATATTTGGGAAATGTATAAAAAACAAGAAGCTAGTATTTGGACTGCAGAAGAATTGGATTTATCTCCTGATTTAGTAGATTGGGAATCTAAACTTAATGATGACGAACGTTTTTTCATNAAACATGTACTTGCGTTTTTTGCTGCGTCAGACGGGATTGTTAATGAAAACCTAGCAGAAAATTTTCTAAGTGAAGTGCAGTACACAGAAGCCAAGTTTTTTTATGGGTTTCAAGTAATGATGGAGAATATTCACTCTGAAACTTATTCGTTATTAATTGATACTTATATTAAAGACGCTAAAGAGAAAAATTATCTATTCAATGCAATTGAAACTTTTGACCCAGTAAAGAAAAAGGCTGANTGGGCCATNAGATGGATTGACAATGGTTCTTATGCAGAGCGTTTAATTTCTTTTGCAGCTGTAGAGGGTATTTTCTTCTCAGGATCTTTTTGTTCTATTTTTTGGTTAAAGAAAAGAGGTTTAATGCCCGGATTAACTTTTTCTAACGAATTGATATCAAGAGACGAGGGGCTACACTGTGATTTTGCTTGTATGCTTTANAATAACCATTTAGTTAATAAATTGCCTAAAGAACAGGTACAGGAAATAATTGCTGATGCTGTTAAAATTGAAAAAGAATTCGTAACCGAATCATTACCAGTAAGACTAATAGGAATGAATTCAGATTTAATGAGCCAATATATAGAGTTTGTTGCCGATAGATTGCTTACAGAATTAGGTAATGATAAAATTTACAATACTTCTAACCCTTTTGATTTTATGGATATGATTAATCTGCAAGGAAAAACTAACTTTTTTGAAAAAAGAGTGGGGGAATATCAAAAAGCAGGTGTGTTGAANAATGAAAATAATACCACATTTAGTTTAGACTCAGATTTTTAAAAACCATTATAATTAGATCGTATGTACGTAGTAAAAAGAGACGGAAGAAGAGAAGCAGTAAAGTTTGATAAAATAACAGCTAGAATTAAAAAGCTTTGTTATGGATTAAACCCTTTAGTAGCGCCTGAAAAAGTTGCTATGAAAGTTATAGAAGGTCTTTTTGATGGAGTTACTACTAGTGAGTTGGATAATTTAGCGGCTGAGGTTGCAGCAACCAATACAATAACACATCCTGATTACGCACTTTTAGCTTCTCGTATTGCTGTTTCTAATTTACATAAGAATACAAAAAAATCATTTTCAGATACTGTTACAGATTTATATGAGTATATAGATCCAAAAACTAATGAAAAAGCACCACTCATTTCTGACGAGGTTTATAAAGTCGTTAAAAAAAATGCAGATGTTTTAGACTCTACTATTATTTATGATAGAGATTTTAGATACGATTTTTTTGGTTTTAAAACTTTAGAAAGATCTTATTTGCTGAAGTTAAAAGGTCAAGTTGCTGAGCGACCACAGCAAATGATAATGAGAGTTGCAGTTGGGATACATAAAGANGACCTAGATGCNGCNATAGAAACTTACAATTATATGAGCGAAGGATGGTTTACACATGCAACACCTACTTTATTTAATTCTGGCACACCAAAGCCTCAAATGTCCTCGTGTTTTTTACTTGCAACAAAAGAAGATAGTATTCCAGGTATTTACGACACGCTAAAGCAATGTGCTCAAATATCTCAATCTGCTGGTGGTATAGGACTTTCTATACACGACATTAGAGCTACNGGTTCTTATATAAAAGGCACCAATGGGACTTCAAATGGTATAGTTCCTATGCTAAGAGTATTTAACGATACTGCTAGGTATGTAGATCAAGGTGGGGGAAAAAGAAAAGGATCTTTTGCAATATATATTGAACCGTGGCATGCAGATATTTTTGAATTTTTAGATCTTAGAAAAAATCATGGTAAAGAAGAGCAAAGAGCAAGAGATTTGTTTTACGCTTTATGGACACCAGATTTATTTATGCAGAGAGTAGAAGAAAATGGTGACTGGACTTTAATGTGTCCACACGAATGTCCAGGTTTGTCAGATACACATGGAAAGAAATTTGAGAAACTCTACAAAAAATATGAGTCGGAGGGNAAGGGTAGAAAAACAATTAAAGCACAAGAATTGTGGTTCAAAATTTTAGAAAGTCAAATAGAGACTGGAACACCGTATATGCTTTATAAAGATGCTGCNAACCAAAAATCTAATCAAAAGAATTTAGGNACTATAAAATCTTCTAATTTATGTACGGAGATTATTGAATATACTTCTCCAGATGAAGTTGCTGTATGTAATTTAGCCTCTATAGCATTGCCAAAATTCGTTATTGACAGTAAGTTTGATTTTGAAAAATTATTTAATGTTACNTANAGAGTTACAAGAAACTTAGATAAAGTTATTGATGCCAACTATTACCCTGTTCCAGAGGCAAGAAATTCTAATATGAGACANCGTCCTATTGGGATTGGCGTTCAGGGTTTAGCTGACGCATTTATTTTAATGAGACAAGCTTTTGAATCTGAAGAAGCTAGACAACTAAATAAAGATATTTTTGAAACAATCTATTATGCTGCACTCACAGCCTCTAAAGANCTAGCCATAGAAAAAGGGCCGTATGAATCTTATAAAGGGTCACCAGTTTCTCAAGGAATATTACAATTTGACATGTGGAATGTTAAGCCTTCTGATAGATGGGAATGGGATTTGTTACGTGAAGAGATTCAAAAAAATGGANTAAGAAATTCTCTATTGCTGGCTCCAATGCCAACAGCATCTACTGCACAAATTCTTGGAAACAATGAATGTTTTGAACCTTACACTTCAAATATTTATACAAGAAGAGTATTATCTGGTGAATTTATTATTGTCAACAANCATTTATTAAGAGACTTAGTTAAATTAGGTATTTGGGATGATCGTCTTAAAAACAAGTTAATGGCATCCAATGGCTCTATACAAAATATTGATGAAATACCTGATAATATTAAAAATCTATATAAAACTGCTTGGGAAATATCTCAAAAGGTTTTATTGGATATGGCNGCAGATAGGGGTGCATTTATTGATCAATCACAATCACTTAATATTTTCATGGAGAATGCTAACTTTGCTAAACTAACTTCTATGCATTTCTATGGCTGGAAAGCAGGACTTAAAACAGGAATGTATTATTTGAGAACAAAATCTGCAACTGACGCCATTAAATTTACTTTAGACAAAGAAGCAATATCTGAACCAGTTGCAAAAAAAGAAGNAACTGTTGAAGTAACTAAGAATTAAGACAATTTTTATTTTCTGTTGTAGTTTGGACCTTAAAATTTCTAATTAAACTCATTTTATAAGTTTTATAATGGGATGGCAAATTTATATTGTTAGGTTTTATTTTAAATCTATNTCTTTTTTTGTTCCAAAATTTGCTGGATTAAAAGCATTTAAACTATTCCAAAAAGTAAGAATTAAAGCCATAAGAAAAAGAGAGGAGNAGTTTTATAAAGAAGTCCATCACTTTAAAGTTAGTTCATCAAAAGAAGACCTACTATGTTATGAAATAGGGNCGGAAAATAAGTACCTAGTTTTTTTAATACATGGTTGGGAATCAAATGCAGGTAGCCTTTCAAAATTTGCTTTTAATTTGATCAAGCATGATTTTAGAGTTATTAGTTTTGACTTACCTGGACATGCAAAATACAAATCAAANTACACTAACTTANTNGAGTGTAGAGAAGCCTTTNCCAAGATTATAGAATATATTAAACCTGACAAACCTTTTAGTGTGTTATCTCACTCCTNTGGTTCAGCAGTTTGTACTTATACTTTATCAAAATTNAACTATAAATTAGATAAACTTGTTTTTTTAACTTCCCCAAATTCAATTTTANAAATTTTTAAAGACTTTAAGAATTTAATCGGTTTATCTAATCTCTCCTTTTCGTANTTTNTTCAGAAAGCAAATTTTTTAGCAAATGAAGAAATCAAAAATATTAATATAGACGAAAAATTAAAACTATTAGATTTCTCAAAATTGCTTTTGATTCATGACGAACATGATAAAATAATCCCAGTAAAAAATTCTGAAGAGATTAAGAAAATGAATAGGAAAAATACACAGCTAATAAAATATTCTAAAATAGGTCATTATAAAATGTTATGGAATGACAAAGTAGTAGAAGACACCATACATTTTTTTAAAGAATAAAAAAAGGCACCCGAAGGCACCTTTAAACAATTCAAACTATTTTATAGTCTATTATTTTAATCCTTTAATTACAGAAGTTCCAGCTCCAAAAACATTATCTTGGCCATAAGGAGAACCTTTCCCATCTGCATAACCTTTCCATTTAACAAGCTCTATNTAGTTTGGGGATCTAGTCAACTGTTGTTGTACCAATCTTATTTCTTCAGCTCTTCCCTGAGCTCTTAGAATAGCTGCTTTCTTTTCACCTTCAGCTTTCATAATTTCAGCATTAGCTAGATATTGTTGTTCTTCTTCCAGCTCTTTAGCTTTTTGATTTCTTTGCTTTTGAGTTTCTTTTTCAGTAATTGCAATTTTAACATTTTCGGGTAAATTAACATCTGCTATTTCACAGAAATTATAAGATATAAAATTTACAGGAAATTCAGATTGAAAAATAGTATCCATTTCTGTTTCTAAAGCTTCTCTTTTTGTAGAATAAATTTCTTCATAAGTATATCTTCCAATCACATCCTTAATAACACCTCTGACCTTAGCATCAATAAAAGAGCTTTCAAAAGCTTTTCCATGTTTAAGGTGTAATTTTGCTGTGTTATTTTGCATAGGATTGTAATTAATAGTTACATCAATTCCAATTTCCATCCCGTTTTTTTCCATCACCTTAGAACTATAGTTTCTACTTTGTTGNAGAATGTTGTAAGTAATCATTTCATTCCAAGGAGCAATAAAAACCGTACCCTCTGTATAAACATTAGATTGATCTATACCTCCTGTATATGGTCTATATATAAAACCTTCTTCACCAGGATTTACATCTGTCCATGACATAAAAAATAATGANACAAGGATTATTCCTATTCCNCCGAATAAAGTTGTTTTTAAAATGTTTTTAGGTTCTATTTCTATTTCACTCATGATTTTGGTTTATTAATTATAGTTTTATAAGTATTATATATTGCTAATATATTCAAAAACAGTGCCAAGATTTTTATAATTGGGTGTGTTCTAATTGCATACATGATNGTTACAACAAAAAGTAGTGCAGCCAAAGTAACATTTAGAATTATACTTAAAATATATCTATTGTTATTCATTATATCATTTTTTTAGGATCTACCCATTGATCATATTCCTCTGCTGTTACATATCCTAAGTTGATAGCTTCTTCTTTCAAAGTTGTGCCATTTTTATGTGCAGTATTTGCTATTTCAGCAGCTTTATAATAGCCTATTTTAGTATTTAAAGCAGTTACCAGCATTAACGAATTGTTTAATAGTTTTTCAATATTTGCATGATTTGGCTCAATTCCTTTAGCACAATGCTCATTAAATGACAAAGTGGCATCTGCTAAAATTGTTGCACTTTCAATTAAATTTTTCGCCATCATAGGCTTGAATACATTTAATTCGTAATGNCCTTGTGCTCCTCCAAAACTTATCGCTACATCATTTCCCATTATCTGAGCACATACCATAGTAAGAGCTTCACATTGGGTAGGATTCACCTTTCCGGGCATAATAGATGAGCCAGGTTCATTAGCTGGGATAACTAATTCACCAATACCAGATCTTGGTCCTGAAGCCAACATCCTGATGTCATTAGCAATTTTATTTATAGATACTGCCAATTGTTTCAAAGCTCCATGTGTTTCCACAATTGCATCATGGGCAGCAAGTGCNTCAAACTTATTTTNAGCAGTTATGAATGGCAAATTAGTTAGTTCTGAAATATTTTTTGCAACCATTTCCGTATAACCTTTTGGAGTATTTAGCCCAGTCCCTACAGCAGTTCCACCNAGTGCAAGTTCACTTAAATGTTCCATTGTATTATTTAGAGCTTTTAAACCATGATCTATCTGAGATACATATCCAGAAAATTCTTGACCCAAAGTTAAGGGAGTTGCATCCATTAAATGGGTCCTTCCAATTTTAACTACTTCTTTAAATTTTAANGCTTTTTTCTCTAAAGTATCCCTAAGTGCAGTAACACTAGGTGTTGTTTTTTCAATAATTANCTTATATGCAGCAATATGCATTGCAGTTGGAAAAGTGTCATTTGAAGATTGAGATTTATTAACATCGTCATTTGCTTTTAAGGTAGTATTANCTTCATTTAGTGAGCCTCCGTTTAAAACATGAGCTCTATTAGCTATAACTTCATTGACATTCATATTGCTTTGCGTTCCAGAACCAGTTTGCCAAACTACAAGAGGAAACTCATCATTTAATTGGTTGTCAAGTATTTCATCACAAACTTTTGAGATTAAATTTTTTTTATCTTCTTCTAAAACCCCAAGTTGAAAATTAGTGATAGCTGCTGCTTTCTTTAGTACAGCAAATGCATGNACTATTTCTAATGGCATNGATGCAGGAGGACCAATCTTAAAATTATTTCTTGATCTCTCAGTTTGAGCTCCCCAATATTTTGTTGACTCAACTTGAATTTCTCCAATGGTATCTTTTTCAATTCTAAAGCTCATTTTAAAGTTTTTATTACTAATTTAGTTGAAAGAAACATAATTCAAATTTAAAATTTATGGTAATAGGTACTGCAATTTTTTTATTTTTCTTTGGNATGGCTTTTTGGGTGCTNTTATTTTTAGGCGGTTTTATTGGCCTTTGGGTTCAATGGGGAGTGATAGATATTACCAAAGCTCAATTGTCCAAAAGAGGCATCATAAAAGATGTCTAATTTATAATTTTTAAAAAGTTTTCTTTAGGTCTNCCTATTTCAGCTAATTCGTTGTTTACAAGAATAGGTCTTTCAATTAATTTAGGTTCTTTTACCATCCAATTAATTACTTCATTTTCAGANAGAGATTTTCCTTTTATATTTTCTTTGTAAGTTGNTTCACTTTTTCTTACTAGTTCTGAAGCAGTAATTTTTAATTTTTTTAATAGTTCTATTAATTCCTCCTTAGAAATTCTATTTTCCAAATAATTAATAATTTCTGGATGTATGTTTTTAGATTCTAGAAAAGCCAATCCTTCTCTACTTTTACGACATCTATTGTTGTGATAATATTTCATTTATTTTGATTTTCCGTGACTCATTAAGTAAGAATTTAAAAAAGGTTGTAATTCACCGTTGAGTACTTTAAATGGATCATTACTTTGAAAATTTGTTCTATGGTCTTTGACTCTTTTGTCATCTAATACATAGCTTCTAATTTGGGATCCCCACTCAATTTTCTTTTTCCCAGCCTCAATTTCTTCTTGTTTTTCTCTTCTTGCTCGTAATTCAAGCTCATAAAGTTGAGACTTTAATAATTGCATTGCTTTTTCTCGATTGCCAAGTTGAGATCTAGTTTCGGTATTTTCGATTACAATTCCAGTTGGGGCATGTTTTAGCCGCACACCAGTTTCAACTTTATTAACATTTTGTCCTCCTGCGCCTCCACTTCTAAAGGTGTCCCAGCTAATGTCAGCTGGACTAATATCTATTTCTATGGTATCGTCAACACTGGGATATACATAAACGGATGAAAAAGAAGTCATTCTTTTTCCCTGTGCATTAAATGGGCTAACTCTAACTAGTCTGTGAACACCATTTTCACCTTTTAAATATCCAAATGCAGAATCCCCAGAAATTTCGAGAGTTACTGTTTTAATTCCAGCTACATCACCATCTTGAGAATGAATTTCTTTGACTTTATATCTATTCTTCTCACACCACATTAAGTACATTCTCATAAGCATTGCACTCCAATCACAACTTTCTGTTCCACCTGCACCTGCAGTAATTTGAAGAATTGCATCTAAATGATCTTCTTTCGAAGAAAGCATGTTCTTTAACTCTAAATCTTCTAAATTTTCAATTAATTTTTTATGTTGATTTAAGACTTCTTCTTCATTGGATTCACCTTCTTTAAAGAAATTAAATAGAACTTCAGTGTCTTCAAGATTGGTTTTTAAATTTTCGTAGGAATTTACCCACAATTTTTTGTTTTTTATAGATTTTAATACTATTTCTGCTTTTTTAGGGTCATTCCAAAACTCAGGATCTTGAGTTACTAATTCCTCTTCTTTGATTAATTCTCTTTTCTGATCAATGTCAAAGATACCCCCTTAACGCTTCCAGACGATCTTTAATAACTTTAAGTTGTTCAGGTGAAATCATATTATTGAATTTTAACAATGTTAATAGAAAAATTTATCTTAATCTTAATTTATCTCCATTATTTAAGCTGTTTTTTAAAATTAATTCATTTCTCTTTTTCAATGACTTAATTTTTACACCATAAGTTTGAGAAATAGTTCTTAAGTCTTCCCCTTTATTCACTACGTGAATTTTTTGCTTAGATCTATTTCTCTTAGGCTGAATAAATACTTTAGTTCCTACATTTAGTACCGATAGATTACTGTCGTCATTATATTTAAGGATTTGTTTTAATTTAATATTTAAGCTTTTTGCAATTGTCTCATAAGTTTCTTGATTTTGAGAGACAACATATTTTATTTTGTTGGGGTGCAAGTAAATATTTCGTTTGCCAAATATAAAATTCTTATCAATTTTTTTGCTGTCAAATTGATAAAGTTTATTTTCTTCAATAATTTTTATTAGAAGTTCTGTATACTTGTTGTTGGTTGCATAGCCAGCTTTTTTAAGACCCTTTGCCCAAGATTTGTAATCTGTAATTTTATAATCAAAAAGAAATTCATATCGGCTGTATTTATTAAGGAAAAGGGAGTGATCTACAAAAGATTCCAAGACATTTTTATAATTTCTAAAACATTCATTCTTTTTATCATCATCAGCAAATATTTTTTCCCCTTCCCATCCATGACACTTTATGCCAAAGTGATTATTTGCTTTTAAAGCTAACCTTGAATTCCCATTGTTACTTTCTAATATTCCTTGTGCTAAAGTTATACTTGCAGGAATCTTGTATTGATGCATTTGTTTTACTGCTAAGGAAGAGTATTTTTCAATGTATTCTTTTCTTGAGATTTCTTGTCCAAATGCAGAGTTTGTTGATATTACTAAACCAATAACAAAGTACTTAAAGTATTTACCAAAAATCATTTTATTGGTCTTTTATTATATAGGAAAATATTTTTAAAATTTTTCTCAATAGAAGTTCCTATAACTGCAATATCTGCACCAGCATCCCAAATATTTTCTAAATCTTGTTGACTATTGATTCCTCCACCAACAATTAATGGAATCCCTATTGTTTTTTTAACTTCTTCTATCATTTTTTTTCCAATGCTTTCTCCTGAACCTGATCCTTTGTCCAAATAAATATATTTAAGTCCAAGTTGTTCACCTGCTAAAGCAGTTGCAGCTGCAATAGAACTTTTATTTTTTGGTATTGGAAGAGATTCACTCATATAAATTGCTGAGTTTAAATTATCCCCCTCAATTAGAATGTAGCCACATGGTAAAATTTCAAGATTACTAGCTTTGATCTTAAATGCTGATTTTACATGTTGTCCAATCAAAAGTTCTGGGTTTCTCCCACTTATAAGAGATAATAAAAATACAGCATCTGCATACTTAGAAATTTGTTGGTTGTCACCTGGGAAAATTAAAATAGGTTTGGAGGAAAGAGTTTTAATTTCCTTCAAAAAATCATCGAACATCTGGTGATTAATTAAGCTCCCTCCAACTAATATAAAGTCACAGCTAGAATTATTTGTTAGAGAAATTAATTCGCTTATTTTCTCAAATCCAATTTTATCAGGATCAATTAAAACACACCATTGTTTTTCTCCTTTTGATATTTTGTCGAAAATAATCTTATTAATCATGATTAATTGTAAAATTTGTGTTGTAAACTAAAAAATAATTTCGAAATTTGGTTACTTTTATATTACTAGAGAATGAAAAATTTGGATGACGGCAAAAGCCTTTATATACATCAGATTTTTTTTTGACTATTAAATGACTATTAAATAAAACTGAATTGTCTTTTTTAGATTTATAAAGGACCTCTTTAATACACCACGTTTTAAGTAACTCTTTTAAATCATTCCTATCATTGAAGTCTTCTTTATTTTTGAATTTATGTTTTATTTTCAAGGTGTTCCTATTGTTTTGTTCTATATCTATCCCACATGGAAAATCAGCAATAATTATTGCAATTATATTTTTAGTGTGAGTAATAGAAATCTCTTTATTGGACTTTTCTATATAAGGAATTCCATTTTTTAAAATTAATATTTCATTATCAATAAGTTCATTAAAAAGAAGTTTTATACCATAAATCTGCCATTTTCTACTTTCGGTTTTATAATCTATAAAATCTTTATGGTAGTTAGGATGAATTATATTGCAATGATTTTGATTAAATTCATCTTGATTAAATTCCCAAATACCAACTTTATAGTTAGTTCCTTTAGATATTTGTTGTAGTGGCAAAACTTATAATTAAAAGTAATTTATTTCTTTGTAAAAATAATTGATAATAAAAAAATGTCTTTTTTCAGTTGATTTAAAAGAGCCTCTTTATATTTGTTCAAATATCTTAAAAATAAAAATGATATTTTAGGATGACAATCTAATTTTCATTTCTCAAAAAAAAGAAATAACGTAATATTGAGAATATAAATGTAAATAATAAGGTTATTATGTTATCCAAGTTAAATAGAATCGTAAATTAATTTCTGCAAATCATTAATGAAGGATTTACACATATATAATTCTCTATCTTCAAAAAAAGAGAAATTTATCCCAATTAAAAAAAATTATGTTGGTATGTATGTCTGTGGCCCCACTGTATACAGCAACGTTCATCTTGGAAATGTAAGAACATTTATGTCCTTTGATATGGTATATCGATATTTATTGCATTTAGGCTATAAGGTAAGATATGTTAGAAATATTACCGATGCAGGACATTTAGAAAATGATGCTGATGAAGGAGAAGACAGAATAGCAAAAAAAGCACATATAGAGAAAATTGAACCCATGGAGGTCGTACAACGCTATACTGTAGATTTTCACAACACGTTAAATCGTTTTAATTTTTTACCCCCCAGTATTGAACCAACTGCAACTGGCCATATTATTGAGCAAATAGAAATAATCCGGCAAATTGTAGATAAGGGATTTGCCTATGAAGTTAAAGGGTCAGTTTATTTTGATGTTTTAAAGTACAATCAAGAAAACAACTATGGAATATTAAGCGGAAGAAAAATCGAAGACTTAATACATAATACTCGTATATTAGATGGTCAGTCCGATAAGAAAAACCCACAAGATTTTGCTCTTTGGAAACGTGCAGAGCCACAACATATAATGAGATGGCCATCACCATGGGGAATTGGTTTCCCTGGTTGGCATTTGGAATGTACGGCAATGAGCACTAAATATTTGGGTAAAAAATTTGATATTCATGGAGGCGGTATGGATTTGAAATTCCCTCACCATGAATGTGAAATTGCTCAAGCTGAAATATGCAATGATAGTAGCCCAGTTAAAACTTGGATGCATACAAATATGCTCACTTTAAATGGTCAAAAAATGGCTAAATCTACTGGAAATTTTATTTTACCAAATGATTTCTTTACTGGAGATAGCAAACATTTAAGTAAAAGTTTTTCTTCCAGTTGTGTTAGGTTTTTTATTCTCCAGGCACATTATCGTAGTGTTTTAGACTTTTCAAATGAAGCATTATTGGCTTCTGAAAAAGGATATAATAAACTAATGGAAAGTATCCGAATTTTAGAAACCTTGAGTCCATCGTCAAGTACTTCAGATTTTAATGTGGGATCGTGGAAAGAGAATTGTTATAATGCAATGAACGATGATTTTAATTCTCCAATTTTAATTGCAGAACTTTTTAGTGTGGTGAAATTTATAAATCAGGTGAAAGATGCTAGCTCTACAGTTAGTAAAAAAGACTTGGAGATAATTATTAACACCATGAATGTATTTGTCTTCGAGATTTTAGGTCTTCAAAATATTAATGAATCTGCAAATCAATACAAAGAAAAATTAGAAGAGACCTTAGAGTTGCTAATTAAAATTAGATCGGAAGCAAGAGCTAATAAGGACTTTGAATTATCAGATAAAATAAGAATTGAATTAGATGAAATTGGCATTCAACTTAAAGATTCTAAAGGAGGGACAAACTTAAAAATTGATTAAATATGAATTTTTTTACTATAAATAAAATTTTCCTTATTTCTATTTTATTGGTTAGTTTAAACAGTTTTTTTTCTCAAAACAGTTTAGTAGATTCTTTATTTAGTAATAAAGGGGAACAATATTTTTCTTTCGACCCTCCAAAAAATATAAATACCATTAGTAAAATTATTTCTATAGATCATAAATCAAATTCTCACAAAATTTATGCTTATGCTAATAAAAAAGAATTTATTGACTTTTTAGATTTAGAAATTCCATTTGAAATAATAAATAACGAAATTCAAATCCTGGATTCTAACACTTTAAGATCTTCTTGGAATTTTTATCCCAACTATCAAGAATACGAAAATATGATGCAAGCATTTTCTGATTCTTTTCCTTCAATTTGTAAACTTCATAATCTTGGAACATTAAACTCAGGACATAAAATTTTAGCTGTTCAAATATCTAATAATGTTGGGATTCCTGAAAACGAGCCTTCATTTTTATATACATCTTCTATGCATGGAAATGAGCTAACTGGCTATGTTTTAATGTTGAGATTGATAGATGAAATTTTAAATGGCTACACTGTTGGCAATTACACTAATATTGTCGATGGAATAGATTTGTGGATCAACCCTTTGGCTAATCCCGATGGAGCATTTGCTGTGAGTGATCTTTCAGTTAGTGGTGCAGTAAGAGGAAATGCGAATTGGATTGATTTAAATAGGAATTATCCAGACCCTTTAGATGGAGATCACCCAGATGGAAACCCATGGCAAGAAGAAACAATAATTTTTATGAATCTTTCGGATTCCATACCTTTTAGCATGTCATGTAATTTTCATACTGGTGCAGAAGTCTTTAATTATCCTTGGGATACCTGGTCAAATTTAACTGCAGACGATTCTTGGTGGCAAAATATTGGCTCTAGCTATGTAGATACTGTTCATCAGCATGGACCTTTGGGATATTTTAATGACTTAAATAATGGACTAACTAATGGTTGGGTATGGTATGAAGTAGATGGAGGAAGACAAGACTTTATGAATTATTTTAAACGATGTAGGGAATCTACCATTGAGCTTTCATCTATTAAGGTTCCAAATCCTTCTACTTTGCCAAATTATTGGAATGCAAATAAAGCTTCTTTGATTAATTATATTGAAGAGTCTTTAAATGGTCTTAGAGGAATAGTAACAGATTCTATTTCAGGACAACCACTTTATGCTCGTGTAGAGATTTTTGGCCACGATTATGACAGTTCTCATGTGTATTCAAATTTGCCCGTGGGTAATTACCACAGATATTTAAGTCCTGGTAATTATTTAGTTACTTTTAGCGCTCAAGGTTATGAAAGTAAGTCCATTAATGTGGATATTTACAATGCAACTCCTACAATTTTAAATGTACAATTAGGGGAGAGCAATATAGTTGGAATTAGTGATTCTAAAAGTGAAAAAAAGCTTATAAAAAAAGTAGATATCTTGGGTAGAGGAGGGTCAGATAATTCTTTTCAAATTCAAATATTTGACGATGGGTCAATAAAAAAAATGTTCAATATCAAAAATAAATAAACATGAAAAATCTTTTAATTATTTCAATTTTACTAATCTCTTTAAGTGTCTTTTCTCAAGAAAAATTTGAGACTAACAAACAAGGTAGTGAGTATAAATTCAAAGTGCTTAAAGATTTAGAAGCTACAGATGTCCAAGATCAAGGAAGAACTAGTACTTGCTGGAGTTTTTCTTCATTATCATTTTTTGAATCGGAAATTATAAGACTAAAAAACGAACGTCATAATCTCTCAGAAATGTTTATTGCCCGAAATGCTTATATGGGAAAAGCAGAAAATTACTTGAGAATGTATGGTACTTTTACTTTTGGCCCAGGTGGAGCATTTCACGATATTCCATGGGTTATTAAAAGATACGGTATTGTTCCAGAAGATGTATATAAAGGCTTGAGTTACGGTAGTGCTACCCATAAGCATTCAGAAATGGAAGCAGTATTAGATGCTGCTGTAAAAGCACTAGCAAAAAAACCACAGAATGGAAAATTAACACCTGTTTGGAAAATTGGTATAGAAGGTATTCTTGATGCATATTTAGGGGAACTTCCTAGTGATATAGAAGATTTTAATTTTACTTACCAAGGGAAGGAATACAATCCAAAAACTTTTTCTAAATCATTAGGACTTAATATGGAGGATTATATCTCTATCACTTCATTTTCCCATCACCCATTTTACAGTCAATTTGTATTAGAGGTTCAAGACAATTGGGCAATGCAGTCTAGCTACAATTTACCTCTTGACGAGTTCATGAATGTAATGGAACAGGCTATTATGAAAGGTTATACTTTTGCTTGGGGAGCAGATGTTTCAGAAAAAGGTTTTGGATATAGAGATGCCTTGGCAATTGTTCCTGAAGACGAATCAACCATCCAAAAATCTGGAAAGGATAGTAAAAGATTTAATGATGCTGGTGCTATTAGGGTTAGTAATGCTTTTGTTTCGCCTGTAAAAGAGAGAAATATTACTCAAGAAGATAGACAAATTGCATTTGATAATCAAGAGACTACGGATGATCATGGAATGCATGTAACTGGCTTGGTAGAAGATCAAAACGGGACTAAGTATTTTATAGTTAAAAATTCCTGGGGAGAAAGCAATGAAAGAGATGGCTATTTCTTTGCTTCATTTCCTTATGTAAAGTATAAAACTTTAAATATTCAAGTTCATAAAGACGTATTGTCAAAAGATCTCAAAAAGAAATTAAGAATTAAATAATGGCAAAAATATTGGGATATATATTGATTGCTCCCATATGGTTATATCAAAAATTAATTTCTCCTTTTTTCCCTAGTACTTGTAGATTTAATCCTACTTGTTCCAATTATGCAATAGATGCTATTAAATTAAAAGGCCCCTTTGTTGGATTTTGGTTAGCTTTAAAAAGAATTTTAAAATGTCATCCATGGGGAGGGACAGGTTACGATCCTCTGCCCTAAAGTTTTCAATATGCTAAAAATAGATATGCATTCTCATATAATTCCAAAAAATCTTCCTGACTGGGAAAAAAAGTTTGGATATGAGGGTTTTATAAGATTAGAACATCATAAACCCAACTGGGCAAATATGATGCAAGGAGACAATTTTTTTAGAGAAATAAATCACAATTGTTGGGACCCTGAAGTTAGAATGAATGAGTATGAAAAATATGCTACTCAAGTTCAAGTAGTATGTACAATTCCTGTTCTATTTACATATTTTTCAAAACCACAAGATGGTTTAGAAGTCGCTAGATTTTTAAACGATGATTTAGCTAATTTGGTAAATAAATATCCTAAAAATTATATTGGTTTAGGCTCTTTGCCTATGCAAGATCCTGAGCTTGCAGTTCAAGAACTTTTTAGAATCAAAGAATTAGGACTAAAAGGGGTGCAGATAGGATCTAATATTGAAGATAAAAATTTAAATGAACCTGATTTTTTTCCAGTTTGGGAAGCCTGTGAAAAGCTTAGATTGGCTGTATTAGTTCATCCGTGGAATATGATGGGTAAGAAAAATATGAAAAAATATTGGCTTCCATGGTTAGTTGGAATGCCAGCGGAAACTTCTCGCGCAATGTGCTCTATGATATTTGGAGGAATTTTTGACAAGTTTCCAAATTTAAGAGTCAACTTTTGCCATGCCAGTGGGTCTTTTTTATCAACTATTGGAAGAATTGAACATGGTTATAACTCTAGGCCAGATCTTGTTGCAGTAGATAACTCTAAAAATCCAAGAGAATATTGTGGTCATTTTTGGGTAGATTGTATTACCCACGATCAAGATATGCTACATTATGTTTTAAAAATGCAAGGTTCTAAAAGAGTTACATTAGGAACTGACTATCCATTTCCGTTGGGTGATTTAGAAATTGGAGAGTTTATAAATCGAATGAATTTAGAAAAATCTGTTGTTGAAGATATTTTTTGCAATAGTACTTTAGAATGGTTGAATCTAAAAAAAGAAATGTTTATATGAGAGTTTTAATTTGGTTCCTATTAATACTATTTTATTCTTTGTCATCTTTTTCGCAAAATAATTATTGGCAGCAATATATAAAATACGATATGAACATTGATTTTGACCACAAAAGTCATCAATTTGATATTCACCAAGAAATTACATACACCAATAATTCACCAGACGAATTGTCCAAAGTATATATGCATTTATATTATAATGCTTTTCAACCAGGGTCTATGATGGATGTAAGATCAAGATCAATTTCTGATCCTGATTCTAGAGTTGTTGACAGAATTTATAACCTTGAAAAAAACGAAATTGGATTCCAAAAAATTATTAGTGTAAAAAATGGCACCAATAATTTGACTTTTTTTCAAGAGGGGACCATTTTAGAGATTTTTTTAAATAAACCTATTAAGCCTGGTAGGAAATTAAATTTTTCTATTGATTGTAAAAGTCAAATTCCAGTCCAAATACGAAGAACTGGAAGATACAATAAAGAAGATGTTGCTTATTCTATGACTCAGTGGTATCCCAAAATGTGTGAATATGATTTAGAAGGTTGGCATACCAATCCGTATATAGGTAGAGAATTTTACGGAGTATGGGGAGAATTCAATGTTGAAATTAATATTGATAGTTCATTTGTTTTAGGAGGAACTGGAATTCTTCAAAACCCAAATGAAATTGGACATGGATATGAAATCAAAAAGAAAGAGAAGAAGGGGAATTCAAATAAATTAAAATGGCATTTTAAAGCTGAAAATGTCCACGATTTTGCTTGGGCTGCAGATCCGTTTTTTATTCATGAACAAACTTCTCTAGAAAATGGAATGATACTTCATTTTCTGCATAAAAACGATTCTTTAAATTACAATTGGAAACGATTACAACCATATGCTGTAAAGTGTTTTGAATATATGAACGAAAATTATGGCGAATATCCTTATAAACAGTATTCAATTATTCAAGGAGGTGACGGAGGCATGGAATATCCAATGTGCACCTTAATTACTGCTGGAGGATCATTTAAAGGGCTGGTAAGTGTTACTGTTCACGAAGCTATTCATAGCTGGTTTCAAGGAATTCTTGGAACTAATGAGTCTAAATATGAATGGATGGATGAAGGATTTTGCACTTATGCACAATATCAAGTCTTAAACTATTTATACGGAAAGAATGTTTTAAATCCTTTACATAGACAATATAAGAGTTACGTTAATCTAGCAAAATCTAGTTATAAAGAACCATTGTCTACCCATGCTGATTTTTATAACTTAAATTATGTCTATGGCGTAAATGCTTATAATAAAGGTGCTGTTTTTCTTCATCAATTGAGTTATATAATTGGTTCTGAAACTTTAAAAAAAGGAATGAAAAAATATTTTGAAACATGGAAGTTTAAACACCCTAAACCATCAGATTTTAAAAGGATAATGGAGTTGGAAAGTGGATTAGAACTAGATTGGTATTTTGAGCAATTTACTCAAACCACCAATACAATTGATTATGCCATTGTAAGTGTTAAGCCTTTAGGAAAGAAAACACAAATCTTGATTCAGAAAAAAGGAAGGATACCAATGCCTTTAGATATTTGTCTAGTAACCAACGATTCCAATGCTTTTTGGTATAATATTCCGCTTAGAATTATGCGTGGGTCAAAGAAAAATGATATTATTGGTAATGGGGTTAAGACCATCTCTGATTGGCCTTGGGTATATGACTACTACGAATTTAAAGTTGATTTTTCAATAGAAGAAATTAAAAAAATTCAAATAGATCCCTCAACTAGATTGGCAGATATTAATTTAGAAAACAATATTTGGACTACAATAAATAACAATGATGAATTAATTGTTCCTGAAATTATTTTTAAAAGTAAATTATAAATATTTTTTAATGGCTATTGAAATAAGTTGTTGGTTTGCCAGTCTTAACCCCCAGTATTCTTGACTAAATGCAGCTGTGCCTCCGTTGCTGTTTACAATTGTTGCTTCATAATATTGGTGAAAGCCAACATTAAAATTGGCAATAATGTTTAAAAAAATATTTTTTTTAATTAAATATTCTAAAAACATAAAATACTCTAATCCTAAACCAAAATAGTCTGAGGACCAAAATGCCTGAGTTCCTGCTACAGTTTGTCCTCGATAAATATTACACCTAAAATAAGGTCCTATGCCGTGACCAATATTTGAGTTCCCTTTTTCTAATAGCCACTTTCCTTTATTAATACTAATTAAAAAATTATTTAAACTTAACATTGGATTTTCATACGATGCCGAAAACTTAGAATGCACTCTGTAAAAGTTATTTTCTGAAATTGTCTTTTGATAATCGATGAGAACCCCAAATTTTTCCTCCTTTTTTGAGTTAAATAGCGTTGAAATTGAACTTATTGGATTGCTCCATCCAATAGAAATTGCATGTGGAAATTCATTATTTTCCTCCTCATTATTTATTTGAGAAAAAACTTGAGAATACCCCAATAATATAAAAATAACATATAGAAACTTATACATTAATTAAAGATGTGAATTTGGTTGGAAGTAACATTAAAACTAGTTTGGTAATTTTTAAGAGAGAAGCTAGCAGGACCTTGAATTACTAATCCGTCGAAGAGTTGATATCGACTACTGTCACAAGCACATTCAACGAAAGAGTTAGTAGAATCTACAGTTGCTTTTCCACATGGATTATCAGCATTGAAAGTACAATGCCTGTCATATGCACTAAATTGGTCATAAGATTGTCTATAGACTATTATTCCTCTGCTTCCACCCGTGATGTATGCCCACCCACCAATTGAATTTAATGATGAATAACTTGGTAATGAAATATTTATGTATTGATCTACATACACGTAAGGAACTATATTTTGATTCTTTGTACAACTATTTAAAGATATTATGCAAAAAAATATTAGGAGATTTTTAAATTTGATTATTATTTTATTCATGAATACTTTAGCTTTAAAATCTATATTGATTTTTTCAATGGTTATCATTGTGAACAATATTTACACTCAAAACAAGGGTGAGTTAGTAGGATCAAATAAAGGGTTAACAAATCTAAATTACAAAATACCTGGAAATAACGAAGAAGTTATTGAAGGCTTATCTTTTAGTGATTTAAAAAGACAACAAAATCACAATATTAAATCCCAAGAAAAGTTCAGAAAAGATTTGTTAAAAAGCCACTTGTTAAAACAAACCAAGTCCACCCGAAAAAGAATGAAGCAAACTTTGAAAAAATCTCAAAGATTTTTAGCTGGTAAACCCTTAAATCCAACTTGGAAAGTTTGGATTAATAGAAAAAAGGCTTAATCATTCTTCAAATAAAATAAAAATGACTATTAAACTTTTTGAATTTAAATTGACTAAATGTTAAAAATTCGTTAATTATTGTTTAATTTGTGGGACTATTATTTGTTAAGTTCAAGTTTAAAGATGACAGACTATGTTTAGAAAATTTTTTTTATTATCAGTATCTCTTTTTGTTTTCTCCTTTGTAAGTTATGCTCAGCCTCAGGGAGGTAGTATAAAAGGTAAAGTTTTTGATGAATTGAAAGAAGGCTTTCCATTTGTAAACGTTGCACTTTTCCAAAACGGAAATATAAGGGGAGGAGCAACTACTGATTTCGATGGTGCTTTTAAGATAAGTAATATTTCTTCTGGATCATATACTCTTGAAATTAAATTTGTAGGGTATCAAACTTATAGACTTGAAGGATTGATTGTTAAGGGTGGAAAATTATTGCCATTATCTCCAATATTTTTAAAAGAAGCAACTGAGCTTTTAAAGGAAGTTGAGATTGTAAGTTATAAAGTCCCCTTAATTGATAAAGATGGAGGTGCTTCTGGCGGAACAGTTACAAGAGAAGATTTAGCAAGAATGCCTGGAAGATCTGCAGGTTCTATTGCAAGTACTGTTGGTGGTGTTCAATCCGATGCTAATGGTAATATTACTTCTGTAAGAGGGTCTAGAGATGATGCAACCTTTTATTATATAGATGGTATAAAAGTTAGAGGTTCTACTAATTTACCTAAGTCCGCTATTGAAGAAGTAAGTGTAATGACTGGTGGAGTTCCAGCTAATTTTGGAGATGCAACTGGAGGTATTATTTCTATTACAACTAGAGGAGCTTCAAGGACTTATTTTGGTGGAGTTGAGGTAGTAAGTTCAGGTATTGCTTTAAATGAAAATGTATACGGATTAGACAATAATGCATTTAATCTTTTTGAAGGAACCTTTTCAGGTCCTTTACTTATGAAAAAAGATAGTACTGGAAAGAAAACAGATCCTATTCTTGGATTTTTTGTTTCTGGAAATTTTAATCATGTTTTAGATCCAAGACCTCTTGCTGGCGATCAATATAGATTAAAGCCTGCATATCGAGATTCTTTAATTGATCCGGATAAAATGGGCCCATTAAGACCTACTGGATTGGGGTTTGGTGCTTATTATAATACAGATTTTTTGACTGCTGATGCTTTTGAAAAAGTTAAGTATCGTCAAAATGTTGATAGAACAACAGCCTCCCTAGCTGGTAAAATTGATGTAAATGCTGGGCCTAATATGAATATTTCATTTGGAGCTTCTGGTGCTTATTCAGATCGCAATGGAGCCTCTTGGGAAAGTTCACTTATGAATTATGANAATTTAGCCAATTATAGAGATTTTGATTGGAGAGCTTACGGAAAATTCACACAACGTTTTCAGAATGTAGCTGAAGATGCTAACTCTCAAACNGGAGTAAAAAATGCTTACTATACAATAATGGTAGATTATTCTAAAAATTATGGTTGGGTGGAAGATAATGTCCATGGAGATAATTATTTTAACTACGGCCATATTGGGAAATTCGAAATTGCCAAAACACCTTCTTTTGAGTTTTCAGACTTTGATGGAAATGGAGTTTTAGATTTCGTGCAAACTGGTGTAAATGACGATTCTATTATTTTCACACCTTCTACAACAAACGCAGANATGGCCGCAATAACTACTCAGTACTTTTCTCTTTACGACGATGTTGAAGGGAATTACGAAAATATAACTCAGCTATTAGACGGAGGCGCTCTTTTGAATGGAAGAAGACCAACCAATGTTTATGGTCTTTGGCAAAATATTGGATATGGATATAATGGATCTAACCAATCTGATAATACTCAATTTAGGATAACTGCTGTAGGTTCTGCAGATATTGGAGATCATGCTCTTTCTTTGGGTTTTGAATATGAGCAAAGAACAGATAGATATTTTGGAGTAGCGCCTATTGGACTTTGGGGCCTGATGAGGCAGCTTGCTAATTCTCATACAGATTATGGCAGAGGAATTGATGAATCCCAACCTATATATAATAATTTTGGTTCATTTACTCAAATTAGTTTTGAAACTCTTAACACTGCNCCTGGTTCATTTTCAGGAAATGATCCTCAATCATTTTTTGATTACAATTTAAGAAANAGTNTAGGTTTAGATCCTAANGGTACNGAGTTTATTAATATTGANGCAATGGATCCATCTGAATTTAGNTTAGATATGTTTAGTGCTGATGAATTACTTAATTCTGGNAGTAATTATGTTACATACTATGGATATGATCATACTGGGAAAAAACTAACAGGTAATCCTCCAAGTTTTGATGATTTCTTTACTAAAAAAGATCAATATGATAATTACACAAGACCAATAGGAGCATTTCAGCCAGTATATATTTCNGGCTATATTATGGATAAGTTTGCCTTTGATGATTTAATATTTAATGTTGGTGTAAGAGTTGATAGATTTGATGCTAATCAACAGGTTTTGAAAGATGATTTTTCTTTATATCCTACAAGAACAGTAGGTGAGGTTAGTGATATCAATGGACAGTCCGTAANTCATCCTTCTAATATTCCATCTACNGCTACAGTATATATAAATGATATTGAAGACCCAACAACTTTAATGGGTTACAGACAAGAAAATCAATGGTANACNTCTNATGGTGTAGCTGTAAATGATTTAGAGACCATTACNCCAAGTGGTTATGTTGTTCCTCAGCCATACTTGGCCCAAGGTGTATCTACTGACGACGATGTTAGTTCTAATGCCTTTGAAGATTACAAACCTCAGATCAATATAATGCCTAGAATTGCATTTTCTTTTCCTATTTCGGATGAGGCATTGTTTTTTGCTCATTACGATGTATTAACTAAAAGACCTACTACAGGTAATAGGTTAAATCCTATTGACTATTTTTATTTACAGACTGGAAATATTGGAACTGTAAATAATCCTAGTCTTAAACCTGAGAAGACAATCGATTATGAAATTGGATTCCAGCAAGTTCTAAATATAAGATCTTCATTAAAAATATCTGGGTTTTACAGAGAACAAAGAAACCAAGTAGCATTAGTTAATAAAATTGGTGCTTATCCTCAAACATATTCTACATGGGGGAATATAGATTTNGGAACTATTAAAGGTCTAACTGTTGCTTATGATTTAAGAAGAACTGGTAATATTTCTATGAGAGCATCTTANACATTACAGTTTGCAGATGGAACAGGGTCCAATCCATATGCTGCACAAAATTTAATTGCTTCTGATCAGCCAAATCTAAGAACAATTTATCCATACACNTATGATCAAAGACACCAGATTATTACAGCTTTAGATTATAGATACGGTTCNGGATCTAGTTACAATGGTCCTAGAATTGCTGGAAAAGAAATTTTNAAAAATACAGGACTTAANTTAGTAGCTAATTTTGCTTCAGGGATGCCATATTCTAGACAACAAAGAATAACTGGTGCTGCTTTAATTGGCCCACCAGCTCCTATTTTAGAGGGAGAACCATTAGGGTCTAGAAAGCCATGGAATTTTAGAGGAGATCTTCAAATAGACAGAAATATTACTTTAGAGTTCGGTAAGGAAAATTCCAAAAAGAAAACAGCTAATCTTAATGTATACTTGTTAATGACCAATGTCTTTAATACATTAAATATCACNAATGTTTACCGAGCTACTGGNAATGCTGGAGATGATGGCTATTTAAATGCTGCAAGATTTCAAACTTCTATTAGTACCCAAAATAATGAAGAAGTTTTTAGATATTATTACGCTATGAAGGCTAATAATCCATACAATTTTGGAATACCTAGACAAATAAGGTTGGGTGTAAAATTAGATTTTTAATAAATATTATAAAAAGTATATGAGACAATATTTAATATTATTATTTATTAGCACAATTTTTGGTGCTAATCCTACTTATGCATGGAACGATCCTACTAACTNTGGAAAAAAATTAAATAAAAATAATTCCATAACATCAAGAGCAGCTAATTGCACACCTGCTACTGGAAAAAAATTNNTAGAGTTTAACAACGTCTCTGCTTTAATTGAAACTGGTGGTTCTATGTGGCAAGATAGATCAAGAAATGATGCAGCATACGAAGTCCCTAAAGGATCTGGTGAAACTGTTATCTATGCTGGTGCATTATGGATGGGTGGAACAGATCCCAATAATCAATTAAGAATTGCAGCTTTAACTTTCCGTAGCGGAAATGACTTTTGGGCAGGNCCTCTCTCTGTTGATGGAGGTGGTTCATTTGATGTTAATCAAGGAACTCTTGATTGGGGGTTTGCTGATATTTCTCCAGAAGTTTGTATGGAATATGATAATTTTTATATAACTCAAAGACAAGAGATAGAACTTTTTAATGCTTGGTACGAATGTTCTAATGACCCTAATTGCGACGCAGGTGTTGAATATCCTGACTACCAAGTACCATCTAGCATTTTAGAATGGCCTGGTAATTTTAATAATGACTTAGATTTAAATCAGTCTTATGATTTCAATTTAGCTCCTTTNTATGATAGAAATAGTGANGGTATATANAATCCTGTAGATGGNGATTATCCNTGGTATGATTTAACTGGNCAGATAGATTGNAGNACNAATAGAAGAGTAACNNTNTANGGNGATTNTAATATGTGGTGGNTTTTTAANGACAAAGGNAATATNCATACGGAAANTGGTGNNGATCCCATAGGAATGGAAATTANNGCNCAAGCATTTGCTTTTGCTACCAACGANGAAGTNAATTCNATGACNTTTTATAATTACGAACTTATNAANAGATCA
>PAST01000028.1:55503-56315 GCA_002713405.1 Crocinitomicaceae bacterium
ANACCCTAAACAATACATATTTTGCTGTTTGGGTAGATTCTGATATTGGGTGTTCTGAAGATGATTACGTTGGTTGTGATGTGCAAAGAGGTTTGAGTTACCAATATAATGCTGATGCAAATGATGATGGATGTCAGTATGCTATTCCTGGATATACTCCGGCTATTGGAGTTGATTTTTTTGAAGGTCCTTATCAAGACAATGACGGGGTAGACAATCCATTAACATCTGATGTATCCTCTGCTAAAAACCTTAAAGGCATCCCTTATCAGGGTTTAGGTATAGGTTATGGAGATGGTATTATAGATAATGAAAGATTTGGTATGAAAAGGTTTGTATATTTTGATAGAACACTTAACTCTACAATTTATGGAGATCCAAATACTGGAGTTGATTTTTATAACTATATGCTTGGTTTCTGGAAGGATAATACTCCATTTGTTTATGGAGGTACTGGAAATGCGTCAGATGCAAATGCAACCTCAATTTTAACTAATTACTGTTTCCCTGGAGATAGTGATCCATTAAATTGGGGCACAGTTTCAGCTGGAGGGGGTTCTACGGTTCCTTTTGATTACTGGTCTGAACAATATCCTACAGGACCTGGGAGTACTCCTAATCCACAAGGAGATAGAAGATTTGTTCAGGCAGCTGGTCCATTTGTTTTAGAGCCAGGTGCTTTAAATAACATTACTACTGGTGTAGTTTATGCTCGAGCACAGTCACCTGATCCTTTTCAATCAGTGGAGTTAGTTCGTAAGGCAGATGACAAGGCCCAGGCTTTGTTTGATAACTGTTTTAGGATTTTGAAT
>PAST01000029.1 GCA_002713405.1 Crocinitomicaceae bacterium
AAAAATTACTATTGAATTTGTGCGTTGAGCCCACTTTCATTAAGAGCATCGCATATAGGCTTTAGTTCTTCATAAGAACCTTTTTTAACTAAACATTTTCCATTGTTATGTACAATCCAAGCACATTGTTCTGCTTGAACGATATCATGGTCACAATATTTACATAAGGTGTCAATTACATGGTCAAAAGTATTAACCTCATCATTGAAAAGCAAAATAGATTTTTGAGAGTTTAATAATTCTAAAATTTCTATATCTTCTTGGTACTTGTTTCCTCTACTCATCATTACAAAATTAATGAATTATTTAAATTATTTAAAGCTGTTTAAAGTTTCTTCAATTTTGCTTAAAACACCATCTTTAAAAACTACAATTTTAGAGTTTTCTAAATTTTGAGACCTGCAGGCATTTAAATCCGTAGTTACTGATTCATAATTGTCTCTACTCTTAGAATAATAAGTTGTAACTCCGTTGGTTTCAATTCCTTTTATATCTAAAGACTTCAATTTATCAAACTTAGCTTGAAGTTCGTCTGTAAGACCATTAAACACTCCAATTTCTATCTTATATTCATAATTTAAAGCAAAATCGTCACGAGTAGATTTAATTATCTTAGAAATTGAAACTTCATCAGAACTAATTGAATTAAGAGCAATTTGTGCATCTGTTAGAGAATTGTATTTTTTACTAAAAAATTGATTTCCTCCAAATCTAGACCTAGATTTAATATTAAAATCTCTCAATTTCAAGTTAGTTCCATCTAGGACTGCAGGAATATCGCTAACATAAGTTCCAAAATCTATATAGTAAATTATAGGGTTATTATACTCAACTACTCTATCTGGATTTACAGAACTAGCTTGTTGAAGACTAATGCTCCTTCCGTTATTATAAGCAATTATAAATGCATCTGTTAGAGTTCCATTATCAAGTAACTCAGCTTTTTTTCTTGCAGCCAATTCTATGTTTTTAAACTCTCCTGTGGAATATTTATATAAATTGTTAACTATACTAACTAATAAGGGAGAAACATTTGGTGCATTTTCTTTTAATAAAGGCTTTGAAAAAGCCCCAATCTGAACTGAATAAAAAATACCATTTATTTGATCAGTAGTTTTCGCAGGAGATAAGGACAAGTCTTTAGCAATTTCAGTTCTTAAAGCTGATAAACTTTTATTTGAAGATAGCGATGGCGGTTGGATATTGTCAACAGGTTGATTGGATAAAATACTCCTTGCTTCACTTAATTTTATTCTTTTACCATTATTAAGAGCGACCACAAAAGCATCACTATAACGGTCACTCAATCCCCTAACTTGATTTTTAGCTTGATTAGCATCCTGAAAGGTTTTGAAATAACCTACTCTATACCTAGTAATATCGTCTCTTAGTTTTTCAGCACTTATAGGGGCAAATCCTTGAAATAAATCTTGTGGAATTTGATTTCTAAAAGCACCCACCTGAACTTTAAAAATTAAACCTTTAGGAATCCTAGGATTTAAGGGGATGGGATTTTCTTTTGAATAAACTTTTTTATCAGTTAAAACAAAAATCTTTTTATTAATTAATGTTGGAGGAACAAAATCTTTGGAAAAAATATCTTTTGGATCAACAGAAACTAATTCAGGTTTAAGTTCTGGTAATTTAAAATCCTGCACTACTTCTACTTTATCTTCAATTATCTCTATTTTTGAAGAATCAATTGCTACAAACTCTAATGAATCTGAAAAATTTAAACTAGTGGAATCTATTGAGCCTATTGTATCGACAGGAAAATTTGATAATAATGAAAGAACACTGTCTGCTTTACCTGAAATTGCCAATGCTTTAATTTGATTTTTTTTAGAAGGATCCAACATTTCTAGAACAAGTGCTTGACTCATTTCCTTATTTTTAATTTTTCTTTTTACGGAATCCATGCTATAAATTATTGCCTCTGAAAGTTTCTTATTTTTCTTAGCTTCAATTTTTAAATTATTGGAAGCATTAATCATCTCCTTCTTTACTGAAACATCAGTTTCTACTTTGGACTCTTGTTCCAAAGCATCAGCTTTAGCAAGCATTTGTTCATACATTTTTAAATAACCTTCTTTTTTAAATTTTAATTTCTGATTCTCCATCTCCAATTCCCTAATTGCAATTTGATCATCATAATAAGATTTGAATTCATTACTAGAAGCTGTATTTATAACTTCTTCTTCAACTAAAGATTTAGATATTTCAATGTCCTCAACTATGGCCGTTTCAATTTTTTTAATTTCTAAAGATTTTTCTAAATAGTCGGTAGACTTTTTCTTTTGAATAATTGATAAATTTTCATATTTATTTGCTCCTAGAATATCTCCCTTATCAGTTAATTCAGCAGCTTTTGCAGAGTAAATTTTAGACTCTTCAAGAGCAATATCTGAAAGTTTTTGCAATCTTACAGACTGTTTCAATATGGTTGGATTCAATGTTTTTGCAACAGTTAATTTATCATCTGAAAAATCTTCTTCAATAGCATCGGAATATAATTTTTTAGATTTTACTAGTTGATTTATAGCAGTATTTTCAAGCTTAATAGCTTCTTCAATTAATCTACCCTTCTTAACTTTATTTTTTTCTAAACTAGCTTCATCTCTTAGTTCAATAGACCTATTATTAAGTTTTTTTGCAGCAACTTCATATTCTTGGGCTTGTTTGAATTTAAAATTTTCTTTTACATCTGATTCTTTAAACTCCTTAACAAAAGATGATATTTCTCCGTTTAAATATTTAATTTCATTTTCATTAACAAATGCTATATCCTCTGCAATTTTTAACTGTGTTAAGGCTTTCTTTTTGATTATTTTGCTTATTTCTTTATCAACTTTTGCCTTTTCCTTATCACTATTCAAATCTAGCTTCTTTAGTTCTAATTCATCAATTTCAAAAGACATTAAATTGATATCATTAATACTTTTTTTATTTATTTCTATTATTTTATTATTTGTTTTGTTTTCATAATTATTTTGAACAAATACCACGTCTTGGTCAACTTCAGCTATAACTTGGTAATTTACAGGATCATCTGTAGAATTATAAGCTACTCCATTTACAGTTTGACTTGTTATTTTGGGTAAATCCTTAGCAATCGGAATATCTATTGGTAAGTTCTCTACAAATGCAATATTTTTTCTTTCTTCAATAAGAGAATTACGGGTTGAATTATTTAAAAAAGTTATTCCAGANATTGATGTTTCATTTTCATTAATTTTCAGNTTTTTAATGTCATCTAAAGTCTTTTCNTTTGAATTAGATAATTNCTGACTATCTTTTGATGNGTTATTAANATTATCATTTTTAGCTACTANTACAGAATCTAATTGAGGATTATTCTTAACTATGTTATTTGTTGTTACAAAATCATTTTGAATTTCTAATTCTTTTTTTTCAGAAATCANTTCATCATACTGAAATGACTTAATTTCAATATCAGATTGCAATTTTTTNATTTTAGATTCTAATTCATTAATTTTTAAATTTTGATCAAAAGATTCAACTATATTCTCAGTAGAATTCAGAATTAATTTCTCTTCATTTAATTGAGTTTGAAAGGTTTGCTTTACCAATTTCTCTTCTTCTATAATTTTTAATAAATCATTAGCTTTTTGCTNCAGTTCTATAGATTGTTCTTGATTTTTTTCAATAGTTGATTTTTCATTTAGATTTACTACTTCATCAACTTCTAACACTTCATTTTCAATAGTTTGTTGAATAATTTCTTCATTAGAATTCAATGTTTCNTCTTTATTAANAACAATTTTNTCTATAACACTATCGGGATACATATCAATATTTATTTNAGGATTGGACATTTCCTTTAAAACATTTGCTATAATAACTGCNTCATTNTCTGGGGATTGATCAAAATAGTCTTTAATAATTAATTTCTCTTCCCCACTAATTTTAACCAACTCTATTTCTTGTTTTAATGCTTTTAGTTCAGTTTGTGGAGGTACTTCCACTAAACCAGCATGTATTTTTTCGCTTTCAGGTGTTTCAACAATAAATTTATATTTTCCAGAATTTGGCAATAGAATATTGTAATTAGACTCATTATCTACATTGTAAGAACCTATTAACTTGTTGGTTCTCACATCTTGAACTTTAATAGTTGCATTAAAGTCTTTTGCGAGAATAGAATTTTTAAAACTTCCTGAAATTATTATATTTTGAATTGGTAANACCTGAACCTTTACATTATATACATCAATCATTCCTCCTTTAGAGGATCTTTTAGAAGAAAAAATAGCGTTTTTATTGTCTTTATCTACTAAATATAGAATATCATCATCCGTACTATTTATCTTATAATCAAGATTAGAAATTGGACCAAAATTATTNGTATTTACATCGTAATTACATCTAAATATGTCATAGCCACCCATAGAATTATGCCCCATAGAGGAAAAATAAAAAGTAGTTCCTTCCGAATTCAAAAAAGGAAAATCCTCATCGTAAGGAGAATTTATATTTTCTGGCAGAATTTTCGGAGATGACCAGCCACCACTGGAGAGCCGCTTTTTAAAATAAATATCTAAACCATTATCTCCATCCTCACCATAACTTGAATAGAATAAAATATCTTGATTTAAGGGNGGGAAATAAATGATTGATTTATGATTCTTTTTTTTATCTATTTTGGTTTGAAACTCTTCGGTTACTAAAATTTTCCCACCAATATCTTTTAAATCATAACTATAATTAAACTTATTAACTGANGTAGATTTTTTATCTACTACAATTATATCAGAAAGATTTTTCATTAATGATTGACCATTTTGAGACATCTTTATATACATTTCTAGTTTAAGAAATTTTGCTTGTTTAGAATTGGCAATAGATTTATATTTTTTGTACATGTTCAAAGCGTCCTGAAATAGATAATTATAATGGTATACTCTCCCCAAATAAAAATAAGCTCTAGGGTCAACTTCAGNATCTTTTATGGCTTTTTTTAAATAAGAGATAGATTTTGACTTATCCGCATATTTAAATAAAACACAGACTCCATATTTAAAATTATATTCTGAGTTATTTTTGTTACTCAAAAANTTAGACATATGAGGTTCAGCCTCAATAAATTTCTGTTCTTCAAATAATTTATTGGCATATTTGATTCTCTCGCTTTCGTTTTTGAAGTTTTCTTGTCCTGNTATATTCAATGAGAAAAAAATAAAAAATAAAAACCCATATGTTTTAAAAATATTCATTTAACAGGTTTTTTTTTAAGCTTGATATTCATTTTATTTTCATTTTTACTCAATAGTCTATAAATATTAGGTTTATGAGTAAAAAGAACCAATATAGAAATGAAAATAGAAAAATAAATTAGAGAAATTGATTCAACTCTAATAATTAAAATTGTAATAATTGGGAAAGAAATTGCAGCAATTATAGCACCTAAAGAAACGTAATTNGTAAAAATAAAAATCAATAAAAATATAATTACACACCCAATTGCAGCTGAAAAGTTAATAGCTAAGATAATTCCCATTAATGTAGCTACTCCTTTACCACCTTGAAACTTTTCATAAATTGGAAACACATGGCCCAAAACNGCAGNGATACCAACNACAATTTGCATATTGATGAATTCTGTACTTTCTGGACTACATAGTAAAAAAGAGGTAAGAATTTTNACAGAAACCCAACCCTTTAAAATATCAATAAATAGAACCATAAATCCAGCAGTTTTTCCAATNACTCTGAAAGTATTAGTTGCTCCTGCATTATTACTCCCATAGTCTCTAACATCAATTCCAAAAAACCATTTACTTATCCAAATAGCAGATGGAATAGAACCAATAAAATANGATAATAAAACAGCAAATAAATTATTTATTTCAAATATATTTTGCATACTATTTCATAAAAGTAGCAACAAATGGTGCAACATCCTTTGCTGATCCCATAACATATTGATAGTCTTGCTTACCTTTTTTCTTGCTTTTGGTTTCATCTTTTTTAGTATCNGATATAGTTTTATTAAATTCTTCACTNGAACTGAATGTTTTCAATAAACCTTTTTTATAATTAAAATAATAGAAGTTGTCTTTATCTAACTGTAAAAAAACAGTGATTTCATTTCCTGTTAGCTTTNTAGAAATTACTATTTTTCCTTTAACATATTTCATTACTTGTTTCTTATTGATATTAGCTATTCCAATATCTCCATAAGATACATAAGCCTTTCTATCAGAATTCCACCTATACCTAATATCCCCNAAAAAGAAAGGGACTTCTAATTTTTCAGGAAATTTCTTTATTTTACCATTTATATTTAATGATGAAATCATTTCGTTGGATTCATCTTTTGAAGTAAATTCACTTAATGCTTTTTCAAAATAAGAATTCTGATAATCTAACGATCTTAATTGTGGAAATTCTATTATNGACTTTGCCAACTGATCTAAAGCAGCTTCACTGAAATGAAAATCAAGCATGGTAGAGGTCTTAAAATCTGTAGACCATTTTTTGGGNTTGAATTTAATTTCTCCAGCAGGATTTAAAGAAATNTGATCTAAATCTANAGCAAAATTAAAAACACCATCAGATTTAAGTCTGCAANTTTCAATATTTAGTGAAGTGTAATTTCCAGGGAGAGTATATTCAATTAATTTTTCAGAATTGGACAATTGATATTCCTTTCTTTTAGAATCATATTTTAAAAAACCATCTGCATTAATAAGGCCTATATGATTGTCATTAGTTTTTGAGGATAAAAACGAGGAATAAAGAGATAGAGAATCTGTATTATTAAATACTATTCCAGAGAAAACATTATTNAAATTGGAGTTTTTAGTATTTGAATCAAGCTNAATTGGTATTAAAATATCTAATGGATCAATATTTGCTGTGAAACCAATCCATTCTTGAGAAAGATTTTTACAAGAATGGATAATTTTAGTAAATCCAGAAAATTCTAGATCAGGATTTGTAGAAACTAAACTAACATCTCCATAAAAACTATAATTAGGGCTTAATTTAAAACCTTTACTTTTCTTAATAAACCCNGTAGCANGAGTTTGATCAGTAGTATCAGGACGAACTTCAGAAAAGAAAATATTTTGTTTAGTTCCATTAAGATCTACAAAATCGTAANTTCCTGANGCAATATAATNGTGTTTAGAATTAATTTCGACTTTAGCATCGTAAATTTCGTAGTATTTAGTTACATCATTGGTCAAAATAAATGCNTTCTCTAAAAG
The DNA here is from genome assembly GCA_002713405.1 of Crocinitomicaceae bacterium. Taxonomy (GTDB): domain Bacteria; phylum Bacteroidota; class Bacteroidia; order Flavobacteriales_D; family Parvicellaceae; genus MED-G20. The sequence goes on from PAST01000029.1 coordinate 7,233, forward strand.
ATCAATTTTTGCTTTTCTTCTAATAATAATTTTACCACTATCAGGCGAAATTCTTGAATCGGCGACTTTAATGAATTTAATTTCGTTGCAAATAATTCTTTTTTTCTTAGTATCATATTTAGCTTTGGGAGATCCAAAATTCAAAGAGTCTTGATCAGGGTTAATAGAGAAAAAATTGGAAGTTTGAAGATCTAAATCTGTATCAATATTAATATCTGATTGGGACTGCTTACTATTCTCCATTTCTAATTCATCGCTATCCATGTACCAATTGAACTGGTCCATATAGCAGATATATTNGTTTTCTGGAAACTTAACAAAACTTTCCCCAGAGTTAGACTTAAATTCTCCTATTCTAGTTTCAAAATCTACTCTTGCATTTAAATTCTGGGTTTTTAAAGACAATTCGTCCACATTGCTATTTTGAGAAACCAACCTGAATTCACAAGTATCAGCTAAAATGGCATCAGTTTCATAAGAGTACTCATAAGATTCTACTTCACCTGCACCAAATCGCATAATTCCACTTCCTATTATTCCATTATAGCCTAACATTAATTTTCCATCCAAGTATGCGAGCCCACCATCAAAAAAAACAAAATTAGAATCTAAAGAATAAGCATAAAGTAATTTCTCTTTTGGAATATAAGAAACTTTACAACNTTTTCCCTTNATAATAGGAATTTCCGGATCTTTTTCTTGCTCTTTGTTATTGTAAGTATGAGCTATTGCTACAACTGAATCAGGAAAAAAAGTTATATCATCAGANATTGCTGTAGAAGTATAAAACTCTATATTTCCTGTCCCTTTTAATCCTTCATTTGAGAGTCTAATTTCATTATCATAACTAGCTAATTGATTGTAAATATTAAATCCATCTACGGGTGTTTTTCTTACAAGACCTAGAGAATAATCTGNCATAATCTGTAAATTATTTTCAAAATCTGGAAAAATACCACCNGTTAACAATANTCCATTTAAATCAATTCCATGATTTGTAAAATTATCTAAACTATCCATTAAAAANGGGTTTAAAATGAATTTAAAGTTTTCTCTGTTNTAAAGGCCGTTTTGTATAGATGGATCGTCATAATAAACATATGATTTAGTATTTGAATTAAGAGTAGGATATTCGTGATGTGAGGTGTCTAAACCAGATTTATTAGATGGGTCGTCAATTATAATATAGCCTTCAAGGGATTCAATTTTAGATTGCAACCTAATTAACTTACCTTTTCCATTAGATTCTTTATAATTAGCCCAAATAAACATAGAGTCACATTTAGGTAAATTAAGTTTAAAATCTTCATAAATAAAAGAGAAGTCAAAACCGTAATACTGTGTTTTACCAGCAGTTATAAGGCCATCAAACATAATGTCTCTGTTCTTTTTAAAAGTAAGTCTTCTTCCGCCAGGTTTAATCCAAACCTTATTTTTTAGGCTAAGAACAACCCTGTCTACTCCAAAAATATTTAAATCTAAAGTGTTTAGACTAAGGACTGCATTAGTTTCTGAATTAGAATTTATAATCAATACATCATAATCTTTTTTTCCGGATCTGTTTTTTATNTAATTAAAAAGCTTTTCACTACATGTTATAAGTTTTCTTTGAGAATCATAATTTAAAAATCCTAGCTCTGTTAAATTGAAAAGTAAGAATTGTAAATCACTTTTGGTCATTACTAAATGATTTGCCAAGTCGTCAATAGAAAAGATATTTGAGCCCCAGATATCNACATATCGTTTAATAGAAACTAAAATATTTCCTCTTTCATTATTTAAATTATCATAAATATTAGNATNAAAAAAGTTTAAAGATGCAAAACGCGCAGTTTGTATACTTTTTGTTCCCTTAGGTGCGGAAAGTTTAACTGAAGGCTCACCAACTAACCATGATAAAGTTTCCACATACATATCTAATTTATGATAGCTATTATAGAAAGGAGCAGCAAAAATACCATCAGTTCCTCTAGACAAAGTAAGAGTTTTAGAAATTTCAGAAAAAACTAGATTGGATGCAGGATGAAAAATAGAATCAGAGTCTAAGAAAAATTTAATTTTTGCATTTTCTGAAATGATTTGTTCGTCATTTATTATAAATCCAATGGANTCTGCTANCAAAACCTTTTTATTGTTNTAACTGATTATTAATTTAGAGAGATTATCGATACTACCTGAGCCATATAATTTACTACCACGAATTTTAAAACCACCATCAAACTCNATGTTTTTATTGTTATTGATATTTTTAATGTTAAGCCTTTTACTATATGACTCAAAAGCTGGATAAACTACCTTTTCATATGAAATTACTGAAAGAATCTTTTCTGTCAATTTACCCATTATAGGATAATCAAAGTAACTGCTATAAAATAAAACTGAGTCAATATAATAAGATGAGTTTTTAAGGCCAATATTGTAAGAGTTAACTTTTGCATAATAAGTATCTTTATCTTTTTTTGCTCTTTGCCAGTCAATTTTACCTCCCTTTCCTACCCAAATAGATCTAATTGGAAATAATTGACCTGATGTATTACGTATTACAGAACTATCATTTTTAGAAAAGCATCTTAAATCAACATCTTTAAATATAAATACTGGTTTTTCTTTAATAATTTGAATGTCAAAACTATCCTTTATGGAAACTTGCCACCTAGTAGCAGATTTCTGTGTTCTTGACGTTACATAAATAGTTCCATCCAAAAATAAATTATTTGAAACTTTAAGAAATTCTTGGACTTTTTTGTTGGTTGACTTTTTTATAACATTATCTAAAATATTATTCCATTTTGTAAAATTATCAGAGCTCATTCCTGAATTAGAATAATTATATATAGCATCGAAATAAGAAATAAAATCTGGGAATACTCTTAATTTCTTTTCAAGCATTGAGTTTAAAGTATAATAGACAATAGCTTTATGATCTGGTGTAAAAAAATCNCCTAACCATAAAGGTTCAAATAACTTTATGTATTTTTTTGCTTTATTTTTGTCATAAGTTCCCATATAAGATTGTACATCCTTTAGAAATTTTTCTGGTTCTGGTGTGAATGTATTTTGTGAGAAATTTTTTGAAAAATAACTTGTAAAAAATAAAATAGCTAAACAGAATTTAAATTTCATAATTATTTTTTTTTCATAACCAATAATGCCCATTGGTTTTCTAAATCTGAATATAAAATTTTTAATCCACTTTTAATAGATAAATCTTTAATGTAATCAATATCAGATTCAAAAAATCCAGAAAAAAGCACCATTGAATTTTTCTTCATAGCTTTTAAAAGGTTTGTAAATTCTTTAATAATTGTATTCTTATTTATATTTACAAGAAGGTAATCATACTTTTTATGTGGAATACTATTCCCGTCTCCATCAATTATTTTAATGACTTTACAATTATTAGTTACTAAATTTTTATTTGCATTTTTATTTGCATTTTTATCAATTTCTACTGCATCAACTTCCTTAGCCCCAAGCTTTTCTGCCAATATTGATAAGATAGCTGTCCCCGAACCAAAATCTAATATGGTTTTGTTTTTTAAGTCCTGTTTAAATAAATCTTTAGCTATTAAACGGGTAGTTTCATGGTGACCAGTCCCAAAAGACATCTCTGGGTTAATAATAATATCGTACTTTTTATAAGATGGTTGGTGAAAAGAAGCTCTTACCTGACAATTTTCATTAATTAGAATCGGTTGAAAACAACTCTCCCATTTTTTATTCCAATTCTCGTATGGGTGGTTAATTTCTTTAAATGAAATAATAAAATCATTGTACTTATTTACTAACCCTTTAAGCTTTTTCTTGTTGTAGTTAATTGACGGAATGTAGGAACTTAGAATATTTAAATTCTCTTGAAACGCATCAAATCCTATATCAGCAATTTCTTGTATAAAAACATCTATTATAGGTACTCTTTCTTTTAAAACGAATTGAATCTCTATATAGTCCAAACTAAAAAGAATTTATGATAGCTTCAAAACTTTCAGAATCTAAAGAGCCCCCTCCAATTAATCCACCATCAATATCTTTCATAGAAAACAATTCTTTGGAATTAGAAGGTTTACAGCTTCCTCCATAGAGTATAGATGTTTTATCCGAAATATCTTTACCATAAGCATCTGAAATAATACCACGAATAAAAAAATGCATGTCTTGAGCATCTTGAGGGTCTGCTGTAAGTCCAGTACCTATAGCCCAGACTGGTTCATAAGCGATGACAATTTTACTAAAATCTTCACTAGATAGATTACTTAGAATTTGTGAAAGTTGAGACTTTACAACTTTAAAGTGATTTTTACTTTTTCTATCAGAAAGAGATTCTCCACAGCAGAATATTGGACTGATGCCATGCTTTAAAAGCATTTCAACTTTTTGAAAAATAAGTAAATCTGTTTCTTTGTGAAAAGTTCTTCTCTCTGAGTGTCCAACAATTGCGAAGCGCAAATTTATTGAGGAAAGCATTTCTGCAGAAAATTCACCAGTAAAAGCTCCATTACTATTAGCAGAAACATCTTGAGAAGAGATGCTTACATTTGATGCATTACTAAAACTATCTAAATATATTGAAGCAGGTGCAATAATAACCTCTACATCATCCGGGTAGGATTTAGATTCTAAGCTTTTATACAATTTATCTGCCTCATATTTATTAAGATTCATTTTCCAATTGCCAGCAACAATTTTTTTTCTCATTTTTTAAAACTATTTATACTATTTAATGTTAAGGGATTTGAGCAGTGATTCAGGATCATAGGCGCTATCGTTAGTGCCATTAAATTCTTTTAAAATATTACCATTCCACATATAAAAAATACCAGGAGTATCTCTTTCCCATGTTAGAACATCATAAAAGGTTGAAATATCTAAAACAATATAATGGTACTCGCTTCCTGCATATTCAAAAAACTCAGGAATCTTATCTACTTCTTCATCCATAAAAACGATTTCAACTTTAGGAAAATTCTCTACTATTTTAGACAGCGAATCGATAGATCTAACAGCTGCTCTACAATGGTCACAACCTGGTGCAAAAAAACACAAAATAAGTCTTCCTTTATCTGCAAATGGTAAGGTTTGGCCAAATTCGGATTTCATTTGTTTTGGACCTTCAAGAACTAAATCTTCTTGAATTTGATAATTTGAATCAATAATAACATTACTAGAATTCTTTATAGGAACTAATGCCATAATTCCAATAACAAAAAATAGATATATTAGAAAACCATAAAATATTTCAATTGACTTTGATTTGTCTTTAGGAACCAACTTATTTAAAATGGCTAATAGCCCAATTGCAAAAATATTTTTCAAAATGGCTTCAAGAGGAGTCATTGGTAAAAGAGTACCGAAACAACCACAATTCCCACTATTACCAGTTAAATAAATTTGTAGGGCTAAATGAACACAAAAAGCCGCAAGAACAAAAATAGTTAGTGGAATAACAATTCTTTTCAAGTAGAATGGTAATAAAATTAGTACTCCAATAGCAAACTCTAAGGCAATTAAAATTCTCGACAAGTAGGAAGATATTTCGGAACTAAAACCCAATGGTACTAGTTGCTTTGCTTCAAAAGTAGTTATTGAAAAGTAAGCAGAAGGCTCGTGATATACTTTTGCATAAGCTGATACCAAAAACAATAAAGAAATAATAATTCTTATTACCCAGATTCCAATTAATTTGTTATTCATTTTTCTACTAGTTAAGGTGAATCATTGCAAAAACACTGTAATTAATCATATCGTAATAATTTGCATCAATTCCTTCTGATATTAATGTTTTACCCTTATTATCTTCAATTTGTTTCACTCTTAAAACTTTCATTAGAATTAAATCGGTTAAAGAGGAAACTCTCATATCTCGCCATGCCTCGCCATAGTCATGGTTTTTTTGTTGCATTAAGTTCTTTGACATTGATATTTTTTGATTATACAATTCTACTACTTCATCTGAGGGAATCTCCATTCTTTTATCGTTATTCAAGTCTATTTGAATTAAAGCCATTACACAGTAATTTATTATTCCTATAAACTCAGATTCTATCCCTTCGTCTACTTTAGAATCTCCGGATTCTTCAATAGTTCTAATCCTATTAGCTTTAATAAAAATCTGGTCAGTTAAAGAACTTGAACGAAGAATTCTCCAAGCAGTTCCATAATCAATGGTTTTCTTTTTAAAAATCTCAGTACATTTGACAATAACGTTATCGTACTGTTCAGAAGTATTAGACATAAATTTTAAAAAATATTTTTTGCGCTTGAAAGATACATATTTACTTGATAATTATTCCATAAATTTTAAGGGAAATCTCATAAGTTTGAGTAGACCTGTGGTGATGAGTATTTTAAATACTACTCCAGATTCTTTTTTTGATGGTGGAAAGTACAATTCCATCGAAAAAGCACTTAAGAAAGTAGAGAAAGATTTAAATCAAGGTGCAACCATTATAGACATTGGAGGATATTCCACAAAACCAGGCGGAAATAGTATAACAATTGACGAGGAAATAAGACGTACAATTCCCTACATAGAAAAAATAGTTGATACTTTTCCAGATATAAATATTTCTATTGATACTTTTAGAGGAAAAGTTGCTGCTTTAGCACTAGATGCTGGAGCTGGAATGATCAATGATGTATCCGCTTGGAATATGGACAAAGAAATGTTTGAGACTATCAAAAAATACAATGTGCCTTATGTTCTAATGCATATGAAAGGAGAACCAAAAAACATGCAAGACAATCCTAAGTATGAAAATGTTACGAAAGAAGTTATTCAATTTCTTTCCAATAAGATAAATAAACTAAATTCTAATGGAATAAATGATGTTGTAATAGATCCTGGTTTTGGTTTTGGTAAAACCAATTCAGATAATTATAAATTATTGAAAAATATGGAATTTTTAAAAGTTCTAAAAGCACCNATNNTAGCTGGAATAAGTAGNAAATCTNTNATTTANAAAACANTNAAAATCANTAAATTANAANCTATNAACGGAACTACAGCTTTAAATATGTNTGCNCTTTCNAANGGTGCTAAAATATTAAGAGTNCACGATGTNAAACAAGCTATGGAATGTATATATTTAAATGAGGAAATTAATAGCAATTAAATGAAACTTTCTGTTGTAAATACTGGGTACTTTAAATTAGATGGAGGTGCAATGTTTGGAGTTGTTCCAAAAAAATTATGGATTAAAANTAATGTTCCAGATAAAAACAATCTATGTACATGGGCTATGCGTAGCTTAATTATTGAAGATGGGGATAAATTAATATTAATTGACACTGGAATTGGCAATAAGCAGACAGATAAATTTTTTAGCCACTACCACCTTCACGGNGATGATAGCTTAAAAGTTTCTATAATAAAATCTGGGTATTCTTTAGATGACGTAACAGANGTAATTCTTACTCATTTACACTTTGATCACTGTGGTGGAGCTGTAAAATGGAAAAACAATGACAGAAAAATTTTAGAACCTGTTTTTAAAAATGCTACTTATTGGAGTAATAAAAATCACTGGAACTGGGCAATAAAACCCAATCCCAGAGAAAAAGCATCTTTTTTGAGAAATAATATATCTCCAATTGAAGAGAGTGGACAATTAAAGTTTATTGAAAAAAAGGGTCAATTAACTAAAGATATATTTCAAAATATAGATGTTTTTTTTGCAGATGGTCANACTGAGAGTCAAATGATTCCTATAATTAACTACAANGGACAAAAAATAGCATTCATGGCAGATTTATTNCCAAGCGTTGGACATATACCACTTCCTTACGTCATGGGTTATGACACTAGACCACTTAAAACANTTGAGGAAAAATCTATTTTTTTAGAACTCGCTTTAAAAAACAATTATATACTTTATCTACAGCACGATTCAATAAACGAAAGCTGCACGCTACAATCAACAGAAAAAGGAATACGACTAAAATCTACTCANCCACTTACCGATTTTCTTTAAATGCTGAATAAAAAAGAAATAAATTCTTTAGCTATTCCAGCAATTCTTTACAACATCACTGAACCTCTTATTGGACTAGTAGATACCGCCATTATAGGTCAAATTGGTGAAGANTCAACCGTTGCTCAAGGTGGTGTTGGTCTAGCTGCAGGACTAATTGCAACATTAGTATGGGGATTTGCTCAAATGAGAACCTCACTTTCAGCTATTATAAGCAGACAATTTGGAGCAAATAAGATAGAAATTATTAAATCTTTAGTTCCTCAAACTCTTTTATTGACTTTTTTTACTGGATTAATATTATCTATTTTACTAATTACAAACTATAACTACCTAGCAAATTTAGTATATGGTGAAATAAATACAAATACTTTCAATTACTCTAAAGAGTATTTTATAATTAGANGTTATGGATTACCTATTAGTCTTTCCATTGCTTTGTTTTTTGGAGTTTTTCGAGGTTTTCAAAATACCTCCTGGGCAATGTATATCAGTTTAATAGGTGGATTTAGCAATATTGTTCTAGATCTTGTTTTGGTATTAGGGATAGAGCATCTAGTTTCTCCCATGGGTGTTAAAGGCGCAGCCTGGGCATCGGTTTACTCCCAATTATTAATGGTTGTTCTTTGCGGAGTGTTTTACTTAAGAAAAACCCCNTTTAATTTTAAAATANATATTAAAATAAGTCCATTTTTTAAGGAAATGCTCCAAATTTTCTTCAATATGTTTGTTAGAACAATGGTTTTAAATCTAGTATTTCTAATCTCCAACAGATATGCCAATAGTTACGGAAGTAGTTCTCTAGCTGCATACACTATCGCTTATAATATTTGGATATTTAGTGCTTTCTTTATTGANGGTTATTCCAACGCAGGTAATGCTCTTGCAGGAAAATTTATGGGGGAAAAAAACAAAATAAAACTTCAACTATTAGGAAAGAATTTATTAAAAATAAATATTAAAATAGCTATTATTTTAATGGTTATATACACNATTTTCTATCCATATATCGGGAAATTATTTAATCCTGAAGAAAATGTTAATATAATTTTCAAAAGCATTTTCTGGATGGTAATTATAGCCCAGCCATTTAATTCAATTGCATTTACTTTTGATGGGGTTTTCAAAGGTCTTGGAAGAGCTGTAGATCTTAGAAATACGCTTATAATAGGAACATTTATCTTCTTCGNCCCTACAATATATTTTCTTGACTTATTTATTCCAGAATTAATTACAATTTGGGTCGCTCTAACTATATGGATGATTTACAGAGGNATGTCTCTTCTNATTAAATTCAATAAAATTGTCAATTCTTAAAAAGAATTCTATCTGAGAATACTTGTCCATTTTCTAACTTCACACTTAAAAAGTANAACCCAGAAGATAGATTTATATCAATTGGTAATTCATTATTTCCACTTTGCAAGGAAATATTTTTTCGAAAAATCACTTCCCCCCCAATGTTAGAAATAAAATATTCTATATTTTGAGATTGCTGTAAACTTATTTGANTTATAAATGAACCACTAGTTGGATTTGGGAAAGATTTTAANTTATATATNGAATTCCCGTCGCTAATTCCAGTATTATCAGCATTTACATAAATAAAAAAAGTATAGTCCATTGAAAAAGTACCATTGTAAAATCTAGTAGTTATAATGAAAGGTTCGTCTCTTACATCGCTATTATTTGGGATCCAAGAAAGATTGAACTGTTTTTCATACGGATTATTGCTTGAAATAATTGTATATGTCATAGGGTTTAAGCTATCGTCAAAAATTTCACCTATACCATCAAAAGCAATAAAGAAAGAACTGCTATCTANCACTGTTAAATCTATAGTAATAGGATTATTTGCCATAGATTCAACAAANGGAATTCCATTTGNATCAATANTAAAATTATTTAAATTTGAAAGAGATGGTAAGTTTCCATTTGGAANTACAATAAACTGCATATCTCTTCTAATTTCTCCTAATTTTAATCCATTTCTATATTCTTCACAAATCACAGTATAAACATAGTTTCCAGAAACAGATGCAGTCCATGACAATTCACCTGTATAGGAATTTATTGTCAAACTTCCTCCAGTTAAAGAAGGTGGAAGTGTATAACCAACAATAGGATAGCCATTAGGAAAAGCACCAGGGACATAATCATATGGAACATCTAATGACCAACATAAAGAATCTCCTTCATCATCAAATGGCAATGGATTATATTGCCAAGGTGTATTAACAGGAAGACATATTACAGGGGGAGAAAGAAAATACGGAGAAGAAGTAGTAGTTGTTAAATCTACAGTAAAACTACAATCTAAAAACATAGAAAGTGCACCAGGATTTATCAAATTAGAAATAGAGGGATTTCTACAGCAATTATTCCATGTAACTGTATAATTACCTGGTATAAAACAAGGGAAAATAGCAGAATAAAAATAAATATCAGTTCCATAAGAATTATTGGGTAATAAAGACATATTTGGAATTCCAAAAACAGGATGAAATGCAGAACTGTCTAAAGTTGCTACAATTGTTGAAACTTGATTACCAGCTGCATCAAAAATATTTAAAGTTTGGTCATTATTCAATAGAATACCTGAAACATCTCTATATAGAGTTAAAAGAATTTCATAATTACCCACTTGGTCATTTTGAACAATAATTTCCCCACCCATTAGGTGAGTACACCTTGCTGAAAAACTACAAATAATAAGAAGAAAAAAAAGAAATATATTTTTCATATAACATGAAATTCTTTATCAATTTACAAAAAATAATCAAATATTTAATTAACAATTATTAATTGAGAAATGATTAATCCCAATGTTATATTCTATGTAAAAAAAGCACTAAAATNCCTGTTATTTAAGTNTTTTATTAATTACCATTTTTTTTGTCAAATTGTTAATCTTTATAATATAAATNCCATTAATTAAATCTAGATTAANATCATATGATTTATTTGNTTTTCCAAAAAGAAATTTTTCTTCAATAAGTTCACCTGACAAATTAAAAACTTCAAGANTTATNCCATTAAATTNATTATTGAAAATATTTAAAAAAAAANTTCCAGAAGATGGATTTGGANAAATTAAAAAATCATTCACTTTATATTCATTTACACTAACTGAATTTTCTACTAGGACAGAATCAGTAACTGAGCACAAATTACCATCTGTTAAAGTTGCTACATAATTTCCTGGATTAAGTCCAGTAAGTGGATTTAAGATTCCTCCTCCATTCCAAAGAACTTGATGAGGCATTGGCCCTGAAACAACATTCACAAAGGCTTCTCCATTTTGACAGGTTGCACACGTTGCTGCTAAAGATGTCATTAGAATTTCTGGAAGATCATTTACAGTAACTACTAAATTATTAGTATCCGAACAACCAGCACTATCAAAAGCTGTTAAAATCACATTATGAAATCCAGAACTATTAAAGTTATAAATCCAACCTAAAGCAGAAAGATTTGGAGCAAAAACTACTCCATTATCTGTCCATACTAAGCTATCGGCTACAGTACCTAAATCAATAAAGGAGGTTGGTTCACCAAGACAATTAGAACTACTTAAGAGGTTTATATTTGCATTGGCTGNACAACAGGTACCAATATTTAATGAACTTGTATTGGTTTCTTGAAGAATNCCTATTGAATATTGATTAACTATTAAAATATAGTTGTTTGAAGGGAGTGTTCCTATAATAACTGACTCATTATATGGTGTGATTACTGGAAGCCCTATTCCACCACAAGTAACATTAATATCAATGGTTATAGTATTTCCAGAAATTAAGTAGGAAGAAGTATAAGTACAATTGCTTGAAGATAAATTTCCATCAATAACAATGTAAACAATATCGCAATCGTTTGTAGGGAATGGAGAACTAGTAACACTTGTAATCCAAAATTGTGAATAAGATATAATACTTAAAAGTAAAAAAAGAATAGTAGTTAAAAATAATCGCATAATTTGTTTATTTATTCTAACGATTATTTTAAACCGTCAGAGGNGTTTAATATTTTNAAGGAAACTTTTTCTTAGACATATTCCATATCAAATCCATTTCTTCTAAACTCATTTTCATAAGGTCCATTTTATTTGTTTTTACTTGTTGTTCTAAATAGTTAAATCTTTCGATAAACTTCTTATTTGTTCGTTCCAAAGCGGATTCGGGGTTAACTCCAATAAAACGAGCATAATTAATCATTGAAAAAAGCACATCCCCAAACTCTTTTTCGATTTTCTCTTGATTATTTATTTTTTTAATTTCTTGATTTAGTTCTAAAAACTCTTCTTTTACTTTATTAAAAACCTGGTCTTTATTATCCCAGTCAAACCCTACTCCTTTCACTTTTTCTTGAATTCTGGTTGCTTTTACCATGGCTGGTAGAGACTTTGGAACGCCTTGTAAAACAGTTTTTTTTNNCGTTTTTTAATTTTATTTTNTCCCAATTCCTTTTAACATCTTGTTCATTTTTAACAATTTCATCCCCATATATATGAGGATGTCTTTCAATTAACTTATCGCATACCGAATTAATAACATCNNTTATGTCAAAGTCATTGGTTTCTGAAGCTATTTTAGAATAAAAAACTATNTGCAAAAGTAAATCTCCAAGCTCGCCTTTGATTTCCTCCATATTCTTATCAAGAATTGAATCAATAAGTTCATAGGTTTCTTCAATTGTCAAATGGCTTAATGATTCCATNGTTTGTTTTTGATCCCATGGACAATTTTCTCTTAATTCATCCATTATCGTTAAAAGCCTGTTAAAAGGAGNTGTTTTTTTCATTATAAATTATCTATAAAATTAAAATAGGAATAATCTTTCAGCTTTAAGTTAATATTTGATTAATTTTGTAACATGAAATCAATTCTTCTTTCTATTGGACTTTTAGCATTNTGTTTTGCTGGTATAGCAATTAAAATAATNTTAAAGAAAGATGGNGAATTCTCCGGCACTTGTGCAAGCAATAANCCACTCTTAAATAAAGAAGATGAATCTTGTAGTTTTTGCGGNGCAAAACCTGATGAAAAATGCAAGAAGCCAGTAGAACAAAGCGTTGCTTGAATAAATGAATATGAAAAAAGGTAAAAGTATAGGCATTTTATTTATCGTTCTTGGCCTTTTGTTTTTAGCAAATAATCTTAACCTAATAAAAGTCTCTATTGTTGAACTTATTAGGGTTTACTGGCCAATAATACTTATTTGGATAGGAATNGATAAGCTTATTTCAAAATCTTCTGAAGATAAAGCTTAAAAATTACTCCATTCTTTAAGAGATTTTGCGGAATCGTAAACCATAAAACATAAAATACTGTCTAAAGGATTAGATTCTATAAAATCTATAGCTTTTTCTTTACCCATCACCATAAAAGAGGTAGCTAGAGCATCTGCATTAGCTGCTTTTTCACAAACAACTGTTACACTCAAGAGGTTATTATTTGCAGGAAATCCTGTTTTAGGATCAATAGAATGAGAAAATTTTCTTCCGTTTATAACTTTAAACTTCCTGTAGTTGCCAGACGTAGCTAAACTTTGGTTATCCAATTCAATAATTTTTTGAAATTCAAATTCTCCAACAAAAGAACTATCAATTGGTTTTTCTATACCAACTCTCCACAATTTATTTTNATTATTTTTTCNATAGGATGAAAGCTCTCCTCCTATTTCAACTAGAAAATTTTTAACTCCATTTGTTTTCAAAAAATCACCAACCANATCTACACTATAACCTTGGGCAACTGCATTGAAATCTAATTTAGAATACTTACTTTTTTTACATATATAAGTCCTCNAACTATCTTNAGATAAGGAAAAGTTATTTTTTAAGTTTATATAATTAAGTAATGAGTCCTTAATATATAAGCTATCAATAGATGGATTAGAATCAGAATAGAAACCCCAGTAATTAACTAGTGGATATACAGCGGGATTGAAAAATCCATTTGTTTTATTATNTATTTCTTTTGAAATTTTAAAGCAGTAAGAAAACATACTTTTANCTTTTAAACTNAGACAAGTATCCTTGGATTTATTTAAAAGACTAATAAAGCTATTAGAATCGTAAGTTGAAAGCTGCCTGTCTACAATATGAAGAATAGAATCTATTGAATAAGAAAAGTCTCTTTGNAAATNATCGCTGTAAGTTATNGAATAAGTACTACCCTGCGCAAAACCTTTTACCTTAAGAAAATATTTCTTTTTATCATCCTCAGTTTCGCAACCCAATAAAACAAGAATTAAAAAAAGTAATGTCGTCTTCAGGAATTTACCCTCCAAAGTCATCAAATCTAACTTGTTCTGGTGGAACTCCCCAGTCGTCACACATTTTTAAAACAGCTTGGTTCATCATCGGAGGACCACAGAAGTAATATTCTATGTCTTCTGGAGCTTCATGATTGGAAAGGTATTGATCAATAACAGCGTTGTGAACAAACCCAGTAAACCCATCTCCATTAGGATCGTTAATGTCTTTTTTATCAACCCAATTATCTTCTGGTAAGGCATCGGATAAAACCATATAGAATTTAAAATTTGGAAACTCTTTTTCTAAGTCTCTAAAGTAGTGGATGTAGAAAAGCTCAGCTCTTGATCTTCCNCCATACCAATAGGATACTTTTCTTCCAGTTTTTAATGTTTTGAAAAGTTCATATAAATGTGATCGCATTGGAGCCATTCCAGCACCTCCACCTATATACAACATCTCAGNTTCAGAATCGTTGATAAAAAACTCACCATAGGGTCCTGAAATAACAACTTTATCTCCTGGCTTTTGATTNAANATATAAGAAGANGCAACTCCAGGATTCACATCTGCCCAAGAATCTTTTGCTCTATCCCAAGGTGGAGCTGCTACTCGAACATTTAGCATAATATTTCTTCCTTCAGCTGGATAGGAAGCCATGGANTAAGCTCTTACCACTTCTTCATCATTTTTCATGGTTAGATTTCTTAAAGCAAATTTTCCTTCACTCCAATCTTTTTCAAATTTATCTGGTTCTCCAGGATGATCAGTTGGGTGGGCTTTAATATCCATTTCAGAAAACTTAGTTTCCCCTTTTGGAATTTTNATTTGAATNTAACCACCTGCTTTATAATCCATATCCTCAGGTATTTCTACAATAAATTCCTTTATATATGTAGCAACATTATAATTAGATACCACTGTAGCTTCCCATTCTTTTATTCCCATAATCTCTTCTTCTACTTCAATCTCCATATCTTCCTTAACTTTTACCTGACAACCTAATCTAAAATTATCAGCAATTTGTTTTCTTGAAAAATGAGGTTCTTCGGTAGGAAGAATACTTCCTCCACCTGATAATACTTGACAAGTACATTGAACACAAGTTCCTCCTCCACCACAAGCAGAAGGTAAGAATATCCCCTCATTTCCTAATGTAGTTAACAAAGTTGATCCGCCATCAACCTCGATAATTTTGTCTCCATTAATAGTAATTTTAACCTTTCCAGATGAAACTAGAAATGTTTTAGCTAATAATAAAATCGCTGTGAGTGTTAAAACAATAGCTAACAAAAATATGATTGGTGTAATTATTTCCATCTTTAAACCTATTTCAAATTATAATTCAAAACCCATAAAACCTAGAAAAGCTAAGCCCATTAAACCTGTAATTAAAAATGCCATTCCAACCCCTCTTAAAGGTCCAGGAATATTAGCATATCTTATTCTTTCTCTGATTGCTGCAATAAGCACAACTGCAATAAACCATCCTACACCAGATCCTAATCCATAAACAGTGGCTTGGCCAATTGTAGCAAATTGNTTTTCTTGCATAAATAAAGCTCCTCCTAAAATAGCACAATTAACCGCTATCAGCGGAAGAAAAATTCCTAATGCTCCATATAAAGCTGGAGAAATCTTTTCTACAATCATTTCTACCAATTGAACAGTTGATGCAATTACAGCTATAAACATTATAAATGTCAAGTAACTTAAATTTTCTCCAGAAAGTCCTTCACCATTTTCGCTGCCATCTACCCAACTTAGGGCACCTTCTTTAAGAACATAATTTTCAATNAAATAATTAATAGGAATGGTTACTACCAATACAAAAATAACTGCCATACCTAAACCAAATGCTGTTTTTACNGTTTTAGAAACTGCTAAATANGAACACATTCCAAAAAAGAATGCAAANATCATATTATCTACAAAGGCGCTTCTTATAAATATATTTACTAAGTCCATGATTTTATTTTAATNAGATTCTATTAAGCTTGNNTTTCTAATTTTTTGAATCCAAATATAAACAGCTACTAATATTAATGAAGATGGAGGAAGCAACATTAAACCGTTATCCATATAACCCATCGCATATAATCCAGTTTGTTCAGTAGTATTTCCAAAAATTTCAAATCCNAATAATTTTCCTGAACCAAAAAGTTCTTTAAAAAAGGATACAATTACTAAAACCATTCCATAACCTAACGAATTTCCAATGGCATCTAAAGCAGATGGCCAAGGTTTATTTCCCAAAGCAAATGCTTCAAGTCTTCCCATTATAATACAATTGGTNATNATTAATCCAACAAAAACTGACAATTCTTTGGAAACATCAAATAAATAAGCTTTNAGTACTTGATCTACAACAATTACTAATGCAGCAACTACTACTAATTGAACAATAATTCTAATTCTATTAGGTATCAAATTTCTAATTAATGAAATAGATACATTAGCTAAAATGAGTACAAATAAAACTGCAACTGACATTACAACAGCTGCTTTCATTTGAACAGTTACTGCTAGAGCTGAACAAATCCCTAAAACTTGTATAGTAATAGGATTGTTTTCGTCTAATGGGTCCGAGATTAATTTTTTATTTTTCTTAGAAAATAGAGGTTCTCTTTCTTTNACCTTTATTTTCTTTTCTTCTAAAACTTCTTTAGTTTCTGCCATGATTTTAAAATTAAGATCTGTTCAAATTTTTAATGTATTTATGATAGACAANTAGTGTTCTACTCATCATTTCTTCTACACCGACACTAGTAAAAGTACCACCGCTTATACCATCTACTTGATAATCATTTAAAGGATTACCTGGTTTGTTAACTTCAACTGGCTTATATGTTTCTTCATCTGAAATAAGCTTACCTATAAATTGATCCTCAAAAAAATCTTGTGAGATTTCAGCACCTAAACCAGGAGTCTCAGACTTATGATCAAAAACAGTACCTGAAATTGAATTTCCNGACTCATCTATAGCAATAAAGCCCCAAACTGCAGCCCATAGTCCTTTACCCATTACCGGAGCAACATAGTAGGTTTTCCCTTCTACATCACATATAAATAATGGGTAGTTTCTAGATTTTTCATCTTTAATTGTTTTATATTCTTTCAATAAATCAATACTAAAAGCATCCCTAGAATCTTTGTTATCTAGCTCCGTTGAATTGTCCAGTAGAGAATTTTCCTTAACCTCTCCATTATAGTTTAAGATGACTCTCTGTTTAACAAAATTGCCAAAAACAGATCCAGCTTCATCTCTNGTGATAGATTTATTTCCTGGAAGACAATTTAATATATTTTGTTTTTTCTCATTTATAAGATTTTCATCTTGTATTGGTTTTAAACCATTTGCAATTGCAGCCAATAAACCACCTACTAAAATTACGAGAATTATGGCAAAACTAATNGTGTATGTATTACTGTCTTTATTGATAGCCATTATGCTGTTTTTAATCTTTTTAATCTTCTGTTAATATTACTTTGAATTACCATGTGATCAATTAATGGAGCAAATACATTAGCAATCAAAATAGCTAACATAATTCCTTCTGGATAGGCTGGATTAACCATTCTAATTAAAATACCAAGAAAACCTCCTAAAAAACCATATATAAATTTACCTGCATTTGTATGAGCAGCTGTAACAGGATCGGTGGCCATAAAGACCATACCAAACATAAATCCTCCAAGCATTAATTGATGAATAGCTGGCAATTCAAAATACCCATTTCCTCCAACTAAATTAAGGATAGTAGCCATTACAAACCCACCTATAAAAAATGAACCTATTACTCTCCAACTAGCTATTCCTGTCCACAACAATAAAGCAGCTCCAATTAAACACATTAATGCAGAAGTTTCACCTACAGAGCCAGGAATAAATCCTAAAAAAGAATCCATTAAAGAATATTTAGCCTGAAAAGCTTGGGTATTTTCTAAAACAGGAGAATCTTGCATAAATGAAGCTAAATCTCCTAAAGCTGTTGCCCCGGAACTTCCATCGAGAACTCCTTCAGGATTAGCAATGCTCACTAAAGATGCATATTTCTCTCCTTTAAGGTCTGAAAACCCTGTCACCCATACTTCATTACCAGACATTTTAGTTGGATGAGCAAAGAATAAAAATGCTCTGGCGGTAAGAGCTACATTTAAAATATTCATTCCTGTACCTCCAAATACTTCTTTACCAATTACAACGGCAAAGATTGTGGCTACTGCTACCATCCAAAGAGGAACATCGGCAGGCATACATAAAGGAATGAGCATTCCTGAAACCAAAAAGCCTTCTTGTACAGTATGTCCATTTTTAATAGCAAAGATAAATTCTACAAAAAGTCCCGCACCATAAGAAACTACAACAAGAGGTAAAACCACTAGTGCGCCTTTAAGGAAAATCTCCCAAAAAGAAATGGTTTCTAGTTCCCCAAGAACTCTGTAATGTTGGTATCCAGTATTATAAATACCAAATAGCAAACAAGGAACTAGAGCTATAATTACAAGCATCATTGTTCTTTTTAAATCAATTGCATCCCTCACATGAGAACCTTTATTAGTAACATGGTTAGGAGTGAACATTAATGTATCAAATGCATCTACAAGAGGAAAAAACTTTTTAGTCTTTTCACTAGAGTTAAGTGTCTTGTGTGCGCTGTCAAATATATTTCTTAAAAATTTCACTTTTTTCTTAAATTAAATTACATACACTCTTTGTAAATAAGATCTAGTCCATTTCTTACAATTTCCTGAACATTAATTTTTGAAGTGCATACAAATTCGCACAGTGCAAAATCTTCAGGTGAAACTTCATAAATTCCTAAATTTTCCATTTTTTCTATATCGTTAGTAATTATAGACTTTAATAACTGAACAGGATATATATCAAATGGAAATACTCTTTCATATTGTCCAGAAACCACAAAGGATCTTTCCTCACCATTTAGGTTGGTGTCAAATTGGTAAGTTTTAGATTTAGGCATAAGCCAAGTTGGATAAGATTTAGAAGCAGAAAATCTATTAAAACCTAAACTTAACCATCCTTCAGTTAGAAAAAACTTATATTCATTTCCTTCAGGAAGAACAGAAACTTGATGGTGATAGAAACCTAGAAAACTATCATTATCTACCTTTTGACCAGTTAGTGGATTACCGGAAATAAGTCTACTATTTTCTATAATTTTAAAACCATTTAGAATTGATTCAATGGAACTTCCAGAAATTGTCTTAACATACTTTGGAGAATCAATATTTTCCCCACAAACACTTATTACTTTTTTTACATCATAAGCTCCTGTAAGAGAATATCGACCAAGAATCATAACATCTTGAGGATTAATATACCAAACTACCTCTCCTTTATTAATAGGATCTATCTCATGCATCTGAACGCCTACATTTCCTGAAGGATGTGGTCCTTTTACAAAATGTATTTGAACATTCTTAGCATTTGAAAAAACTTCATCAGAATTTTTTCTTATTTGAAGATGAACAGATCCATCTGTTAACATGCTTAATAGTTCTAATCCAGCATTAAATTCAGCAGATTTGTTATGCATTATAAAATCATGGTCAGGAGCAAGTGGATTGGTATCAAATGAAGAGATAAAAATTGATTTTGGATTATCTTCAGGACGTGCAATTATATCAATAGGTCTCATTCTCAACAATGGCCATAATCCAGACTTAAGTAAGTCAGTTTTAAGCTCTTTTCTATCTAATTTTGAAAAATCTTTTGCCTTAGTATTTAACTGGGTGAATTTTCCATCAGATACGATAGTAACAGCTAATATTCTTCTTTTTTCACCTCTTATAATTTTATCTACTACTCCACTTGCTGGAGATGCAAAGATTACTTTATCATTATATTTGTCACAAAAAACTGGACTACCACATTTTACTAAATCACCTTCCTTTACAAGTAATTTTGGAGTTAGATTAGAAAAGTCAGAGGGTTTTATAGCAAAGGACTTAGATAAATTGCCCTCAGCAATTATTTTATTAGGCACGCCTTTCATTTTGATATCAAGGCCTCTTTTAACAGTTATTTTCATAAATGATGAAAATTGATTTCCAATAGATAACAAATTTATAAATTTGTATTGTTTTACAATTTAGAGAAGAGTAATAATACTAAACAATATCTAATTTAGAATGATTATAAATAATATCAATGGCTTGAGACTAAAATTAATATTATTTGCATTTGTTGTTTTAGTTAATAATTGTACGATGAAACAAAAACTACAAGTAGTTGATGACTACTATGTTAAAACTGAAATTAAAGAAAACAAAAGAGCTTTCAATAAGGAAGAATTTCGCTTTGAACAAAAAATTTTCTCGAAAGATTTTAAAAGCCTAACGTTTAGCACAAAATCTTTATTAATTGGCGAACCATTATATAACATGAATTCTAAAAATCCAGTTATTATAAATTTTGACTTATTAAGAAATCATGGCGAATCAATTCAGTATGAAATAATTCATTGTAACAAAGACTGGACAAAAAGTGATATTTTAATAATGGATGCCATAGATGGTTTTGATTTAGACTATATAGAGAATCAAGAAATATCTTATGGTCCTGTTCAGCAATATATAAACTACAATTTTGAACTTCCAAATGACAATACTAATTTTTTAGTTTCAGGAAACTATATAATAAAAATATTTAACGAAGGAAAGCCAGAAAATCCTTTGGCAACTTTAAAATTCTATGTCAGCGAACAAGTCTCTACTATAAATTTCCTTATAGATAGATCTAGAGATGTTGAACAAAGTAAATACTTACAAGCCTTTGAGTTGGAATGTACTTACAATTCTAGCGACATTCTTGATCCGTATGAAAACATTTCTATAAATATCCAGCAAAATCATCAAGAATTTGACCAGTATTGGTTATCTGGACCAAATTTTATAAAAGAAAACAAATTAGTATTCCTTCCTTCAGACGACCAAATTTTTAATGGAGGAAATGAGTTTAGATTCTTTGACATGAGTTCCTTTAGAAATGGCAGTCAAAGAATTGAAAATATTAATTTTAATGATTCTATATTTAATATCAACTTAAAAAAAGATGTTAGAAGATCTTTCAAGCAATATCTTCAATATAAAGACATGAACGGTAGGTTTTTTATTAGAACTTATGATTTTGACAATGCTAATTCACAAGCAGAATATGGATTGGTTAATTTTAGATTACCCATGAAGCAAATTAGTAACGATAGTATTTATCTTTTTGGTCAACTTAGTAATTTTGCCATAGATAATAATTTTTTAATGACTTATGACTCAATAAATAATTATTACCAAAACAAAAGCTTATTAAAGCAAGGTTATTACAATTATATATATGTAGTAAAAAACAGTAATGGAATTAGCACAAGAAAGATTGAAGGAGCTCATTTTGAAAGTAATAATGAATACATTTTAAAGATCTATTACAATGACCCTCTAAACTTGTGCGACAGAATATTAAGTTATAAAGTTGTCAAGAGTAACTAACTTTTAGAAACTAAATCTGCTAAATCCTTACCAACAGAAGATCCTATAGCAACCCCCATACCACCGAGTCTGACTCCACAAGAAACATTATTAGATAGTTGTTTCAAAATTGGCTTCTTTTTATCTCCAATACCCATAATTCCACTCCANGAATAATCAATTTCAAAATTTNTATTTGGGATAATAGTATTTCTTAATAAGTTCTCAAGTTTTGATTGTATTAAATTAGTCTGACCAAACTCTATAGTGGTTTCAGTTTTAAAATCTAAATTTCTTCCACCTCCAATTAAAATTCTTTGATCAATATTCCTAAAATAATAATATCCTTGCTGCAAATGAAAAGTTCCTTTTACATTTAAATTTTTAATTGGTTTTGTTACTAACACTTGTGCTCTGGCTGGAGTTACATTTGCATCTATTAGTTTTTTTGAAAACCCATTAGTGGCAAATAATAATTTGGAAGTAGAAAAATCACCATGATTTGTGTGGACTTTGACATTAGTATTATTTTCAGAATAATTATTAACAGATGTATTATTCAGAATTTTGACTCCACTTTGTTGACAAATTTTAAGAAGATTTGACATCATTTTACCTGTATCTAATTGCCCTTCAAATCTATTCATTATATATTTAGGAAAACAATTTTCAAAACTAAACTTATTGTTTTCTACATTAAAAACATTCTCTCCAAATAATGGAAATAATAACTCATTAATATCATAAATCTTATTAACAGATTCTTCATAAGAATTAACATCTAGAAAAAGTTCATATCCAAAGTTATGTTGGTAACCCAAGTTTTTATCACCTACTATTTTCCTTAAATTTTTTAATCCTTTCCAGCGATTAGATACCAACTGAACAACATCTTTAGGAGAATGTGTTTTTAAATCGCTAAGAAGTTCAGAAACACTTCCAAAACATGCAAATCCTGCATTTTTAGTACTTGCACCTTGGGGAAGAAATCCCTTTTCTAAAATAATTATTTTAGAATTTGGGAATTTCTCACGTAAAGAAATAGCACATGTTAGACCTACTATTCCACTACCAACGATGGTAAAGTCATTGCCATTAAACCATTCTTTATTTTCCCAATAACTGTAATTCATTAAATATAAAACGAAAAGAAAAACAAGATAAGGATTGTAATGTATCCTAAAGACCAAGAAAACATATTAGTTTTATAATCTAAATATGAAAATACAGTCTGATTCAAAAGTGCTACTAAAAACCAGTCTACATAATTAGAAAATGGAATTATATTATTTTTCCAAGACCAAAAATCTAATTGGTTAGACAATGGTTCCATCAAAATATCTATTAAAACCATTAAAAAAGAGGATGCTATAATAATCACAAATTTATTTGAGAATAATTTACCAACCAATTCTCTAGAGACCAAACACAGCAAAAGCCAATTTCCTCCCATTATTATAGGAACACCATCTAGTTTAAAACCTAATGAATCTCCATATGTATAATCACCATATAGCAAGCCAGAACAAACTCCTATCCATTCAGACAAAAAAGCAATTATGTAAACCAAAGACATTAAAAAAGAATCTTTTCTATTAGGTTTTACCCTGAATAAATAAAGTGCCAAGGGAATAACAATTGCAATAAAGGAACTTTTTAGAAATAGATCTGGAAATAAGCGAATTCCAATAATTCCAGCAATATGGATTATTGCAATAAAAATAATATCAAAACTGTTATATATATTTAATTTCATTTATAATGTTTTTCGCTACATTCATTCCAGACCTTAATGCCAAAGGCATACCTCCACCTGGATGAACTGTACCACCAACATAATACAATTTTTTTAGTTTATGATCTTTATTTTTTTTCCTCTTTATTATAGAAATTAATGAATTTTGATTGTCTCCATACAAAGAACCATTGAAAGAACCTGTTTTATTTTCTAAAGTTTTTGGAGTTAATATTTTTTCAAATATGATAGAACCCTCTAAATCAATACCAACTTTATCAGATATTTTAGAAATTATAAATTTTCTAGTTTTATTTATATTTTTTTCAGTGACAATATCTAAATTGGGGGGGGTATTAATCATAACAAACCAATTTTCACAATTTTCTGGTGCATGATTTTTATCAAATTTTGAAGTTATATTAATATATATCGTGGGGTCATTAGGAATTAAATTATTATCAAAAATTTGAGAAAATTCATTTTTATAATCTTCTGAAAATATAATATTATGTAATTTAAGATTTGAAGAATTTATTTTTACTCCCCAATAAAATACTATAGCTGATGTTGAAAGCTTTAAAGATTTTCTATTAAATTTTCTATCTAGGAGGATTTGTGTTTTATAATAATCTATGTTAGAAATTAAATAATTTGAAGTGAAAACTTCTCCATTTGAATAGAACTTAAATAAATTATTTTTAAATATAATACTATCAATTTTAGTATTGAATTGGAATTTCACTCCTAAATCTTCACATAATCTATATAATGCTTTAGAAATACTGTGAATGCCATCATTGGGGTAAAATCCTCCTTTAACCATTTCTACAATAGCAAGCTGATTCATAAAAGCTGGGGTTCTGTAAGGAGATGAACCTGTATAAGTAGCAAATCTATTCATGATTTTTTCAACTGATTTATTTTTTAAAACTTTATTGTAATGAGCCATAGAACTAAAAATATTGACTACCCCAGCTTTAAAGATCCAATCAAGTGCATTTTTAAAAAAAAAGAAATTGAATTTTAATTCATTAATTAAAAATATTTTTTCAGAAATGTCATAAATCCTTATCCATCTTTTTATATAATTTAGAAATACTACTTTTTTTAATCCTAATTTTTCTTCAAAATTTTTTGCAGTTTGGTTTATATCAGAAGAAACATCTACATGTTGGTCACTTAAAAAATATCTTGTTATAGGGTCTAATCTTTGATACTGAAAATAATCTTTAACATTTTTACCACAAGAAATAAATAACTCATCGAACCAATCAGGATATGTTAATAAGCACGGACCTGTATCAAATTGAAAGCCATATTCACTTATTCTATGAGCTTTTCCTCCAAAATAATCATTTTGTTCAATTATGGTAACATCAAATCCATTATATGCTAGAGTTGCAGCACAACTCATTCCACCAATTCCCGATCCTACAAGAAAAATTTTCATTTTTAAGGTGGCAAATATGTACAAAAAAATTATTTAGATATTAAATGTTTATAGAAAGTTTTTAAAAAAAAGAAACATGGTCATCACCCCTTCTATCAGCACCACCAAAAAGCTTTTTATTTTTGACTAAAATAGCATCTACTCTATTCATAGAAGAAACAAAATTTAGATTATGGTTTAATGTTTTTAATTGAAAAATTAAATTAGAATCTTTAATAAAATCTTTCTCCATTTTAATTTCATCAGGATACCATTGATGGTGAAATCTTGGTGAATTTACAGCATGTTCAATATTCATACCATAGTCTATAACATTTATTATTGTTTGAAAAACAGCAGTGATAATTGTTGATCCACCCGGTGTCCCTAAAACCATAAATAGATTTCCATCTTTCTCTATTATAGTCGGTGTCATAGAGCTTAGCATCCTTTTGCCAGGTTCCACAGCATTGGCTTCTCCTCCAATTAAGCCGTACATGTTGGGATGACCAGGAAAAATACTAAAATCATCCATTTCATTATTCAATAAGAAACCTGCTCTATCAACAATTATTCCACTTCCAAAAGAACCATTTAAAGTTGTTGTTAAAGAGGATGCATTGCCATATTTATCAACAATAGAAAAATGAGTAGTTTCTTCACTTTCCTTTAAATTTAATTTACCCGCATAAATATCACTACTTGAGATTACTGAATGCATTTTTATTTTACTGCTTCTTTCAAGAAGATAAGAAGAGTCAATTAATAATTTTTCTGGGACATTGTAAAAATCTGGATCACCCAGGTGTTTTGCTCGATCAGCAAAAGAGAGTTTTTCAATTTCAGTCATTACGTGAATAGAATTTAAAGAATGGAAACCAAAATCTCGCAATGGGAAATCCTCAGCCATTTTTAACATTTGTGTCAAAAGAATTCCTCCACTTGAGGGAGGTGACATACTTATAATTTTATAACCCTTGTAAAAACCTATTATCGGATCTCTCCAAATACTTTGGTAGGAATCTAAATCATGTTGAGTAATCCTTCCCCCATTGAGACTCATTTCTTTAACCAACAATTTAGCAGTTTCCCCACTATAAAACCCAGCTCTTTTATAATCTCTAATTAGAACTAGAGTTTTCGATAATTGAGGAAGACAAATTGAATCTCCTTCGATATAATTTTCTTTAAAATAATCTGAATTCTTATTTACCCTCCCCTTTGTTTTATTGAATCGATTTAATTTGTTAGCCTCCAAACTTGTCAATTCAAACCCATTGGTTGCCAAATCAATAGCTGGCTGTACTAATTCTTCCCAAGGTAATTGACCATATTTTTTATGAATATTTACCATTCCATCTACTGTACCTGGAACTCCTACTGCTAGATGGCTGTATAGACTTAAATCTTTTACCACGTTATTACAAGAATCAAGATACATATCTCTTGTAGATAATAAAGGTGCTTTTTCTCTGAAATCTAGAGTAGAACAATAACCATCTTTGGTTCTATAAACAAAGAAACCTCCTCCACCAATATTTCCTGCTGAAGGGTAAACTACTGATAATGCAAATTGGACAGCAATTGTTGCATCTGCCGCATTACCACCTTTCTTTAAAATATTTATACCTACTTCACTTGCTAATGGGTGTGCGGAAACAACCATTGCTTTTGAATCAACATTATTTGCAGAATTACTAGTTTGAGAACAAGAAACACTGGAGAAAATGAGAAATAAAAGATTTATTCGAAATATCTTAATCAAGGATAATGATTTTTTGAAAACTTGATGAGTTTTTGTTTTTAATCTCTGCTACAAAGTGTCCTTCTGGAAGTGAAATAGAATACTTTTCAAAAGGATTTACAGAAAATGAATTCTTAACTAATTTGCCAGAAAGGTCAAAAATTTTAACACTAATATTCTCTTTAGAATAGTTATTTAAAAAAACATTTCCAGTAGATGGATTTGGGAAAATTTTTAAAAAATCTGTATAGAAGATATTATAATCTGAAACAATTCCCACATATACAGAATCCAATAATTGACATCCATTACCATCAGTTAAAGTTAAATTATAATAATCATTAGATAAGTATAGAATTATAGAATCATTTATATTAGGATTATGTGACCATGAGTAATAGTAGGGTGATGTTCCTCCAAAACCACTAGCAATTACCGATCCATCAAAAAATCCTGAATCAGATTCTGGAACAACAGTGAAAGTCACGTCCAAAGAATCTGGCTGACTAATTGAAAGATTGATAGTATCTGAATTACAATTTAAAGAATCCTTTATATAAAACTGATAATTCCCGGTAGAAAGGTTTTGAAATAAAGAATCGCTGTAAATAATTCCATCCATAACATAACTAAAAGGTGAAAATCCAGCAGATGGACTTAATTCTACTGTGCCATTAGAATCCCCATAACATAACACATCTTGAAAAGAATAATTCACAAAAATAGAATCTGGGGATAAAATATTAAAATACAGAGAATCTGAACAAAAAGTATTATTTACAATAACCCAATAAGGACCTGTACTAAGTTGTGAATTAATACTTTGGGATGCATTATTGGACCAAGTATAATTTGTCGTTGATGAATTATTTGGAAAAAGCTCAATTTGACCATCGTTACTGTAAAAACAACTTTTATTAGTCACTAAGGAACTGTCTACAACAGGAAGTCCTTCATTTATATAAATAGAATCTTCTACTATACAACCATCTGGATGGGTAATTATTACGTGTTGTATTCCTGGGGGAAGATTAGTTGCATTTTTTATTAAAGAACCATTGTCCCAGTGGTAAGTACAAGTGCTAAATTGACATACACACCCAGAACTAGAAACTGTAGCTGTTCCTATAGAATCACTAATACAGTTATTATGGGTGATATTTCCAAAGGAAATGACATAGGGGTCATATAATTGAAATTGATGATATTCAACACAATTATTGGTATCTGTTATATAAACTGTATGTAATCCAGCAGAAGCATTTTGCAAAGTATCTCCTACAAATCCATCAGACCATAAATAAGTATTTGGTATAGTATTAATAATTAATGGGAAAACTGAACCATCGTTTAAGTTGTTACAAGATGGTTGTATTATATTCCAACTAGAAATCATATTAGTCAAACTAGTACATAATGAAAGATTTCTTGTGTAATGTCCAGTAAAAGATGTTCCCATGTATGCTCCCCAAGCAACACCTCTATAAGGAGTACTAAAATTCGTATTTAATCTGTTAAAATAAAAACCATTCCATGCACTTGGATTTAGGCTATCATATTTATAGGTATATATAAATTCAATTAGACCATCTTCATCCAGGTCTTCTATTAAAGGAGAGCATCCAAGATTTACACCAGCGTTAAGTGATGTAATATCCATTACCGTATCATTTTGGAAATCTACCATCTTTAGCTGGTGAGAAAAATAGCTGCTTATATAGTTCACACTAAATAAGACTTCGTCTCTACCGTCTCCGTTAGCATCAAAAGCTGAAGAAGATGAGAAATGCATACTTCCTATACTATCTATCCAAGATATTTCACCTGTTAACCCATCTAACATAACTTGGTAATAATCAAAATAGGTAGGAGTTGTTCCACGGTAAACAACAGTAAAGACATCAGGGACTAAGTCTCCACCAGTAAAATTACCAATAGTGGGAGCTGCACTAGATTCACAACCAGGGAAGTTTCTAGACCAAACAGGTTGGTAAGTTTGTCCATCAAAAGCTGTTAATTCACCAGAAAAGGATTGAACAATTATATCTAAAAAACTATCATTAGAAATATCTGCAACAGAAGCTGGAGCAATAAAGCCTTTAGTTGGGTGGCTAATTAAAAGTATTGAATTAGAAATATCTCCATTTATTAAGTCGTTAAAATTGGTTACATACATTCCACCACCATGCTGTTCTCCACCAGTTCCAAAAATAATTTCAGGTAACATTCCACCATTTCTATCTAGAATTACAGGAGAACAATATATTTCTGCACTATCAGGGCTTACAGCTTTTGCTATTAAATTTCCACTAGCTCCACTAATTAACATTAAATAACCTGGAGGTCTTGGATCAAAAGGAGCTGCTTTATGATCGCCACCATTGGTTACTAAAATATCATTTATATGATCCCCATCGTAATCATCACAAATTTGAGATGAATAAAAATTATAAAAACCAGAATCAGCAGGATATAGTCCTAAATTTTGTGGAAAGAATTCCCAAATAATATTTCCATTTGAACCATTTATTGCATACAACTGGGCATTTCTTCCTCCAATAAAAACATCTGGNATAGTGTCATTATTAATATCATTAAAAACAGCACTTGTGAAAATCTCATCAGGTGTAGAAAGATTCCATAATAACTGACCAGAAACGCCATCCAATGCAACAACTCCATAGTTACTGTATGTAGAGTCTGTTCCCGCACCAAGAACAATATCTTTAGTCCCATCAGAATTCAAATCAGCAGCTCTTGGGGAAGATAAAGTAGAAACGGAGTCAATTAAGGTAGACCACGAGTTTTGTGAATGGATAAGACTAAAATTTATAGTCAACAAAAATGTAACAAATGATATTTTAGATATTCTAGTCAAAATATTTAAAATCTATATTCAAAAATAGCTATTATATTTTGTGGTTGCATAACTCTTGAATTTAATTTTATAAAAATTTAAAGATTTAACTAAAATTTGACTTATTAAAANTTATTTATTGATAATAATTCAAAAAAAAAGGANAAGTAATTTAATAAANACTAAATTTGAATTTCATTTTACTATCACTTAGTTTGGTTTTTTGCCGTTAGGTAAAATTAAAAGGGAACAATGTTAAATTCATTGACTGTCCCGCAACTGTAAGTTGATTATATTTTGTTAATATGCCACTTTATTACTATGGGAAGGCTAATAAAATTTTCAACAAGTCAGGAGACCTGCCTCTTTAAGTTTTAGATAGCTTTCGTGGATTGAAGCTTTTCTAGTTACAGATAGTAGTTGGTGTAATAATTTACTAAAGCACCTCCTGCATCTTTATTTTCACGTTTTGCTGTTAAATGACAAATAATAGATGTGAAATACTTTATATTCTTTTTTATATTATTAATCTCGGTGGAAATTTATTTTCCTCAGAAAATTGATACTTCAAAGCATCTTCGAACTTTTGAAAAAAGAACTTCAAATTTTCTAGTAAACGANGACTTTTTAAAATCTAATAAATACCTTCAATTAACCCAAGAAAGATCCAATGAAACGATAGATCAAATTTTGGAAGGCGAAACTATCAATTATCTAAAACATTATGGTCCTGGAACTCTGTCCAGTATATCCACTAGAGGNGGAAACGCCCAGCAGACTTCATTAATTTACAATGATTTTGTAATTAACAATCCATTAAATGGAATTGTAGATTTTTCAACAATTCCATCCGTGTTTTTTAACTCTGTGAGTGTATTGTACGGTATTTCAAATTCNAATTTAGCCAATGGAGCATTAGCTGGGGCTGTAGTACTTGGAGACAATCAAGAAGGGAAATCATTTATTGAGGCTGGAANAGTACAAGGTTCATTTCAACAAAATTCTAATTTTCTAAAAATTAACTACGCTAAAAGTAAATTAGAGACTTCAATTAATTTGTTTAGAAAAAGTGCACTTAATAATTATTCTTACCTAGATCTAAATGAGGAAAAGAAAAATCAAGAAAATGCATCTCTTGAACATTTTGCTTTAATGAGTTCTACAAGAATTTCACTAGGTAAAACTAATTTTAAAGTAATTTATTTTGGGCAAGTGATAGACAGAGAAATTCCAAGTGGTCTTTTAGAATTACCAAGTAGTGCATTTCAAAACGATATTAATCACAGGATTTTTGGATCTATAAAACATAGATTTTTAAACGCATATGTACAATTAAAATCTGCATACTATGATGAGAAAAATATCTATACAGACTCTATTAGATCTGTTTTTGGAAATAATCCTTGTAAAACATTTATAAATCAGTTTGACTTTTCCAAATCAATTAACAATTTCAATATTTTAAAAATTAATTTGACCAACTCACTAGCTAGTTCAAATGGAAACAATTACTCAGATATTGCAGAAATAAATAGAACTTCTTTAACCGGATCTTTTAAATTTAATAATCCAAAGTATAGATTAAAACATCTACTTACAACTAGTTTGCTGTTCGACAAGAAATATCATTCACCATTCACCTTTTCTTACTCCTTAAAAAGAGAATTTCACAATAATTTCAATTTATATTTTAATGCTGGTAAAGTATATAGGTTTCCAACTATCAACGATCTTTTTTGGAATCCTGGTGGTAATTCAAATCTTGTTCCGGAGGAGGGATATACTAGCGATTTTGGAATAATTTGGAATAAGAAAATTCACAAAGTAATTTTTTCATTTGAACCTTCTATATACTCAAGATGGATAGATAATTGGATACTTTGGCAACCAACTGGAGGTTTTTGGGCTCCAATGAATGTTAAAAAAGTATGGAATCGTGGACTTGAAACAAGTTCTAAAGTTCATTTTATCAATAAAAAAATATCCTATGATTTCNCTCTTAAAACTGCTTATAATCTAAGTACCAACATTGAAGTTTATAACTCTNATAATAATTCCCTAGACAAACAACTTATATATACCCCTCACTACAAATTAGTATTTAAAAGTCAAATAAGTTATAAGGAATTCTCTTTCACCTATTTACATAACTATACTGGATACGTATTTACTTCAAGAGATAATGAAAACTTTCTTCCTTCATTTAATCTGGGAAGGTTGTTTTTAAGTTTCAGAGTTAAATTGAAAAATAATTCTGCAAAAATATTTTACAAGATCAACAACNTGTATAACACNAATTATCAAGTGGTTATGAATAGACCTATGCCCTTNATAAATCANGAAATAGGANTCAATTTTAAAATAAAAAAATAAATAATGAAAAAAATAAATAATGAAAAAAATAAATTACNTANTTATCATTNCTTNAATAGCATTTGGNAGNCTTAACGCTCAANNNAATGTTGCAGACTTTGAAAACCTCACTCTTTCNTCNGAATCTTATTGGNATGGNTCANATTTATCTGGACAACATAANAACTCTATNTTTAGCAGTAGTTTTTCTTCNGGAGATTATCAATTCCANAATGCTTACGANACNACCTATGGAGCTGTNTATGGNTACTGGTCATCTGGTTGGAGTTATTCTAACATGACTGACAGTACCACATCAGGATCAACTAATCAATACAGTGCAAAAGCTGGAAGTGGTTGGGGATTAAGTGCTAATTACGCAATCGGAAAATCAAATTCTACTATTTTGTTCAATCAAACAGGATCTTTTAGTGTTCACGTAACTAATAGTACCTATGCTGCAAATAGTATGAGAGATGGAGATGCATTTGCTAAAAAATTCACTAATGCAGACCAAGATTACTTTAAATTGCACATTTATGGGTATTCTAGTGGTTCTATTTCTGATAGTGTAGAGTTTTTCTTGGCAGACTTCACGCATGCCGATAGTAGTTTAGATTACATTGTAAAAGATTGGACTTATGTTGAATTACCGAACGGACAGTTTGATAGCATAGTATTTAATTTAAGTTCAAGTGATGTTGGTGCTTTTGGAATGAATACACCTGCCTATTTCTGTATAGATAACGTAGGAAATTATCCATTATCGGCTGTTGAAATATCTAAAAATAAATTCTCAGTATATCCAAATCCTTCATCTAACTTCATAAATTTAAAAAGTCTTGAAAATAATGATGAATATATGATTTCTATATTTGACATTTTTGGAAAAGAAATAATACATAACTTAAAAAACCCAAAGCAAATAGATATTTCTTATTTTGTTAAGGGACAATATATTATGAAAATAGAAACTAAAAATGGTGTAATTAATGAAAGAATACTTAAGCTATAAGTACTTTTTAATATTTTATTTACTGTTATTTTTTACAATTCCAGTATTAGCTCAATTCCCTCCTGCAGCTGGGGTTCAAGGAACTACTGCTATCCATAGGGATAGCAGTATTTTTGTTAATTGGGCAACTGCATGTTCTGTTGTTATTGGTCAAGAGAATATTTCAAATCCATTATCTGTTTTAGCAAGTGCTGGAGACAGTTCTATGGCAATTGGAGCTCCAGGTAATGGAATAGTTAGTTTAGGCGATGGTGGAGAAGCTATTTTAAGTTTTGAAAGATTTATTGAGAATGGACCTGGATGGGATTTTGCAATTTTTGAAAATGCATTTAGTGATACTTTTCTAGAACTTGGGTTTGTGGAAGTAAGTAGTAATGGAATTGATTTTTTTAGATTTCCAACAACTTCGTTAACACAAGACAGTATTCAAATTGATGCTTTTGGATCAGTAGCCCCTACAAATATTAATAATTTAGCAGGCAAATACAGAGCTAATTTTGGCACTCCTTTTGATTTAGAAGAATTAATAAACGAACCTAATCTCGANNTAAACTCTATATCNCATGTNAAAATTATTGATGTAATAGGCTCCATTGATTCTAATNTCTGCAATTACGATCAATATTTAAATAAAATTAATGACCCATTTCCTACCCCATTTCCTTCATCTGGATTTGACTTAGATGCCGTTGGTGTTATTAATCAAGGACCCATGAGCATTAATTTAGAAAATTCTACCAATATTTTAAAAAACTTTAGAATAATAAATGGCGTGGTTATTTTTGATTTAAAAAGTGTACAAAAACTAGTTTTTAAAGCTGAAATATTTGATTTAACAGGAAAAATAATTTTCCAAAAAAATTACAAATACAATCTTGAAGCANCACAAAATATAGATATACAATCTTTTAAAAATGGAATTTATCTTCTTAATATATCCACACAAAGACAAAGCATAACTCGAAAATTTGTCATAAAACAATAAAATGAAAAAATCTATTAATTTCCTTTTATTTGGCATATTTATAATTTGCTCGACATGTGTAAAGCTAAACCCTGAGGATAATTCTAATAATGTAAGTATTAATGGAAATGGTCTAGTTCTTATTGGAAACGAGGGGAATTTTCAGTATGGAAACTCTTCTCTTTCCTCCTATAATAAAAATAGTGGGGAAACATCAANTAACATTTACCAAAATATTAATCAAAGTCTTCTAGGAGATGTTCTTCATAGTATTTCTCATATAGACCATCAACTATTTTTAGTAGTCAATAATTCTGGGAAAATTGTAGTTATAAATGATGAAACTTTAGAGTATTTATACCAAATAGATAATTTATTATCGCCACGGAAAATAATTAAAGTAAATAACTCCAAATATTATATAACAGACCTTTACTCAAACAGTATTTATATCTACGATGCCTACCAAAACACCACAAGCGAAATTTCTGTTAATGGTTGGTGTGAAGATATATTAATGCAAAATGGGAAAGTATATGTTTGTAATGTNGCAAATAATCAGATATATGTTATAAATTCTAATGACAATACCATACTAGACAGCATCAGTGTAGGACAAAACCCAGTTTCTATAAAAGAAGATATAAAAGGAGACTTATGGATACTTTCTCAAGGNTCTGTATCCAACAACGAAGACCCTAGTATTTCAATAATAGAAACACAGACTTTACAAATTATTAAAAATTTCAATTTAGAAAGTAACCTTACTTATCCTTCTTCAATGAATTTATTTAATAATGAGGTATTTTTTATTAACAAACATGTTTACAAAATCTCTTCAATAGAAGACACAGTGCAAGAGATTATTTGGGAGAATACTGGTAATACTTTCTATAACCTATCTATTGATCCTTATAACAAAGATTTATATGTAACAGATGCTAAAGATTATGTTCAAAATGGATCATTACTAATAATCGATAGCATCGGCAACTTGAAAAATGAAGTGATTACAGGAATAATTCCCAAGTCAATCATTTTTTAATCATTGAACTCTTTAGTGCTAAAGTCAGAAATATCACTTACGCTTTTATGAATAATTTCCCAAAATTTAAAAAAATCTTTTTCCAATTTATTTTCATTATTAAAATCAATTATTTGATTGTTGGTAGAAGCAATTATCTTTCGAACTTCATCATCATTTTTTAAAGACATCCATTCCTGATACAACTCATCGTTACTAATAGCATTATCAACAACTGTTTTATGGAATTTACTAAATTCTTTTTTCAATTGGTTTGTGTTTTTAGTAAGAATTGTCCCTTTATAATAAAAAGAATTTCTAAAGGATTTATAATCATCATAAAACAAGTTATTTATAAAGAAAATATCCTTAATCATTTGATTATAAATGGAAAGAGTATCTTTATTAGAAGCAGATTTAATTTCATTTTGGTATCTATTTAAAATTAAAATAGTAGTAGCGTTTAAAAAGAAACGTTTATTAGAACTAGTTTCATCGACAGATAGAAATTTATCAAATCCTATAAGTTCTAAATCTATGTTATTTTTTTTACTTGAAATATCTCTAAAATCTGTGATAACTTCTTGAATTTCATTACTCATTGTATGACATTTTTTAGCACTAATTTTAACAGTACTACCGTTTGGAATATCTTGCAAAGTTTGCATAAGAGCGCCCTTATTAAGGAAAGAAACAATTTGTGCAAAAGAGATAACTGCCTTGTTATTTTCAGTATCAATATGAGAGATAAAAGCCAATTCATAATTTTTTCTTAACAAGAAAAACATAGCTAAGACAAAACCAATACCAACTCCAGATAACAAATCAGTAAGTAATACTGCAATTATTGTAACTACTATAACTAGACCATTTTCCCAATCAGTTTTAAATTTTGAAATGACATTTTTAATCTTTACCAACTTAAATCCAATAACAATTAGAATAGCTGCTAAAGATGATAATGGAATATATTCTAAAACACTTGGAAAAAGAAAAACACCTAAGAGTAGAAATATTCCGTGATAAAATGCTGACATAGGAGATTTAGCATTTGCATTTATATTTGCAGAACTTCTAACAATTACCATTGTAATTGGCAAACCCCCTAATAATCCTGATAAAAAGTTTCCAATTCCTTGAGCCTTTAACTCTTTATTCGTTGGAGATATATTTTTATCTGGGTCTAATTTATCTGTAGCTTCTAAACAAAGTAATGTTTCTATACTAGCAACTAGAGCCAAAGTGACTGCATAAACATAAACTTCTTTATTGGAAAAAGCTTCCATAGAAAAATCTGGTGTAACTAATAAATTTTTATAATCTCCAGTTATAAGTGCATCTGGTAAGTTAACTAAATGAGAAGATCCTAAAAAAGTCATTTCACTAAAGTTTCCACCAACTGAACCAAAAAGTTGATTTAATAAAGAACCAACAACAACAACCAAAAGTGATGCAGGAAGTAATTTTAATTTACTATTTTTCTTCAC
>PAST01000030.1 GCA_002713405.1 Crocinitomicaceae bacterium
TTCTATTGACATAAAACCCTGGAGCATCATTTACTACAATACATGTTTTTCCCTGTCTTTTTCCTATTTCATAACAAGTAGCAATTGCTTGATTAGAAGTTTTGCTTGTTTTGATAATTTCTAATAGTGGCATTTTAGTAACAGGTGAGAAGTAGTGCATGCCCACTACATTTTCTGGTTTTTTGGCATCTTCAGACATTTCTGTTAGTGGTAAAGAAGAAGTGTTAGATGCAAAAATAAAATCCTTGTTACAAATACCTTCTAGCTCTTTTATAAGTTTTTTCTTTACAGACATGTTCTCTACAATTGCTTCTACCACTACATCTACCTTGTCAAAACCTTTATAATCTAGTTGCCCTATGGCTCGCTGAGCAGTAGTCTTGGCCAAAACTTTACTAATTTGTCTTCTTTTTACTTTTCTAGAAAGATTTTTCCAAATGTTTTTTCTAGCCTGATGAATTATTTTATCATCCAAATCTTTTAAAATAACATCCATTCCAGAATTGATAGAAACTTCTGTTATTCCCTCCCCCATAAAACCAGCTCCAATAACCCCAATTTTTTCTGTATTTTTCAACTCTACCTTATATGGATTTTTCTTTTTGTCAGTAGTAATAAAAAATAAATTTCTAAGTGCGAAAGAAACATCGGAAAGAATTAACTCCTCAAACTTAATTACCTCGGCTTCATATCCAGCTTTCATTCCTTTTTGCAAACCAATTTTAGCACATTCTATTATTTCTAGTGGTGCAGGATAATTTCCTTTGGTCAATTTCAATACCGTTTTTTTAGCTTNACTAAATACAATGGANCTTCCTATGGAAGTACCATCCAATAATTTAGTAACCAAACTCTTTTTTAATTTCTTTCTTTTAAAATTATTATCTGCTATATCTAGAACTATNTTTTTTGCTGCTTTGTGTAATTTACTGTNATGCACTACCTCGTCTACCAATCCTATTTTCTTAGCCTTAAAAGGAAATATATTTTTTCCAGTTAGCATCATATCTAACGATGCTTGTAACCCAACCAGTCTTGGCAATCTTTGTGTGCCACCACCACCAGGAAGTAATCCTAATTTTACTTCGGGAAGTGCTAATTTTGTTTTAGAATCATTGGAACAAACTCTAGCATTACAAGCAAGAGAAAGTTCTACCCCCAAACCATAACAAGTACCGTGTATTGCAGAAACAATGGGCTTTTTAGAATCTTCAATTTTTTGAAATAATTCGTGCCCTTTTCTACTAAAAGGTTGAAAATCTCCAACTTTATTCCCTTTGAAAGACTTAATATCAGCCCCAGCTATAAAGTCTTTTTTGCCACTTATTAAAACCGCCCCAATAACATCTTTATTATTAGCAACTTCTTCAAATACGTTTTCAAAATCTCCAATTAAATTTGGAGATACAATATTCATTTTGTCTTTTTTAGAGTCTATCCAAATAGTAGCTATTCCTTTCTCAATTTCTAACCTAAAAAGATCTGTTTTCATCCTTTTTCGTATTTTTTAATAACCATAGCATGTCCATGTGCACCAGCCGCACAAGCAGACAACATAGCATATTTACCATTTTCTTCAATTAATCTATTTGCAGCAGTGGTTAAAAGTCTTGCACCTGTTGCACCAAAAGGATGACCAATAGAAAGCGATCCACCCCAATTATTCACTTTATCCAACTCGATTTTTCCAACTGCTTTTTCTCTATTTAGTCGAGTTTTACAAAACTCTTCGTCGTTCAAACATTTTAAGTTGGTAAGTACTTGTCCAGCAAAAGCTTCGTGAATTTCAAATACGTCTATATCCTTTAAGTTCATTTTTGTTTTTTTGAGTACTTTACTCATAGCAAAAGCAGGACCTAACAATAATTCATCTTCTAACCTTTGACCAGTAAAACAATAATCTANAATTTCTGCTTTTGGTTTTAAATTTAGCTCCTTTGCTTTAGATTCTGTCATAAGCAAGCATACTGCACCACCATCGCTTAAAAATGAAGAATTGGCAGCAGTTAAAGTGCCGTATTTTTTATCAAATGCTGGTCTGAGCTTTGCCAGCTTTTCAGGTTTTGACCCACTTCTTATCCCATTGTCTTTTTNAATCATTTTAAATTTTGGATCTACCTGTACCGCAACTACTTCCTTTGTATGATGGCCATCCTGCCATGCTTTCTCTGCATTGTCATGAGATCTAATGGCAAATAAATCTTGTTCTTCTCTTGGAATTTGATGTTTGGCCACCATAATATCGCAGTCTTCTCCCATTGTTTTCTCAGTAGTATATTCTGAAATAGAAGGAACTTCTGGTAAGAAATCCTTTAATTTAAAACCTAGTGCATATTTGACCATATCTAAAGTGGATCTTATTTTAGTTGCCTTCATCAATTTGGTTCTCATATGCTTTTTATAGCCAATTGGTGTTTCGGAAGCGCTATCTGCTCCTCCAGCTATAACTACGGAAGATTGTCCAGTTACAATCTCTCCAATTGCTGTAGCAATTGCTCTGTTGGCAGAAATGCAGGCTTGACTTACCGTATGACAAGGTGTAGAGTAGGGTATACCAGCAGTTAAGGCAGCTTCTCTTGCTAAATTGCTTGTTTTAAGAGTAGAAATAACACAACCCATAACCACACTATCTACTTCCTTTGGATTAATTCCAGTTTTATTAATTAGTCCTTTAATAGATAACTGACCTAATTCATAAGTCATAGTATTTAAAAAATCGGTTTCAGATCTTAAAAACGGAGTTCTACATCCATCTACGAGAACAATTTTTTCTTTCATGAGTTACTTACTTTATTTTGGAAATTTATAAAAATTCTATGCATGCATTCATTAAAATAAACTTTTTTAAGATTATTTAACCAATTCTTTTTAAAAAAACATCTTTGACACCTTAATATACAATGCAATGTGAAATAAATTACTATTTTGTGTCCGATGAATAAATACGAAAAAATTGCCAAAGGAATCGTTGTAAATAGAATTCGATCTTCTTGGATTGAGATTTTCAAGTTTTACAACGAACAAACCTCCAAAGAAATAGGGACTCTTTCAACAGCTTTTGTACTTATGACCATTAATGAAAAATTTGGCACTCAAGTGACTAAAATTGCACCAAGAATGGGGATGGAGCCCAATAGTTTATCTAGGTTGCTAAAATCTTTGGAAGAAAAAGAATTGGTATTCAAAAGAAAGGACACCAAAGACAAAAGAAAAGTATACATATGTCTAACCGAAAATGGACTAAAGCTGAGAAACATAGCAGCGGAGAGATTATTCTCCTTAGAAAAAAGCATTAAAGATAAAATATCAACAACCGATCTTTCTGCTTTTTATAAGGTTACTGATGCTATTTCAGATGTAATAGAAATAGAAAAAACAAAACTAGCTTTATAAAGAATATTCTTTACTGGCGATTAAATATTTTGCAATTTCTCTTCTTAGTACCATTGGGTTTACTTTTTCTTTAATCGCCAACGATTTAATCACTCTTTTTAAGGAAGAATGTGTTTTAGGAAGACTATCAAAAATTGAAGTTGCACGCTGTATTATTTTTGAATTAGCTTCATAAAACTGTAAATCGCAAATATTTTGCTTCATTTTAAATGCAGCATCTTTACTTTCTTTAGTTTTTAATTTCTCAACTCTTAAATAAGTAGATTCAAGGACATAGATTTCTGCTAATATATCTGCTAAATCCATAATTATTTCTTGCTCGTGTTCCAAGGCTCTTCCGTAAGCATCCGTTGCATATTTGGTAAGAGTAAAAAATAAATATTTAAAATTTTCTAAATATTGGGAACTTGATTTTTTCTGAACTCCTAAAGCACTTTTAAAAATCTGAAATGGAATTTTCTTGGTAAATGATTTTAAATCAATTTCTTTGGTATGAAAACCTCTTTTCATTAATTCACCAAAAGAAAGCATTCTATTGATTTCATTGGTTCCCTCATAAATTCTAGTTATTCTGGCATCTCTATAGCCCATCTCTACCTTAGTCTCTACACTGTAACCCATTCCTCCATGAATTTGGAGAGATTCATCTACACAATAATCCAATACCTCTGATGCGTATACTTTCATTAAAGAACATTCTATGGCATACTCTCTAAGACCTTTTAATTTAATTTCATTTTCAGGAATCTTATTTTCTTTTAATTCTTCTTCCTTTAAATCTATGTTTCTACCAGTTCTGTAAACAGCCGATTCTGCAGAAAATATTTTCCTAGCCATTTCACCAATTTTGTACTGCATGGCGGTAAATTCACCAATACTTTTTCCAAATTGTTCTCTCTCTATAGAATATTGAATAGCTTTTGATAATGCAAACTTTGAACCTCCTATTGTAGCCGCTGAAAGCTTAATTCTTCCAGAGTTAAGTATGTTAAGTGCAATTTTAAATCCATCGTTTCTTTTGCCTAAAAGATTTTCCATTGGCACAGGACAGTTCTCAAAATAAACTTGTCTAGTAGAGGATCCTTTTATCCCTAATTTTTTTTCTTCTTCACCCAAAGTAATCCCACCAAAAGATTTTTCAATAATAAAAGCAGAAAGTTTTTCATCGTCTTCAATTTTGGCAAAAACAATAAAAATTTCTGCAAAACCAGAATTGGTGATCCACATTTTTTGGCCATTAATTAAATAACAATTATTCTTAGTATCTATAGTAGCTTTTGTTTTTCCAGAATTTGCATCTGAACCAGCAGAAGGCTCTGTAAGTGCATAAGCAGTTTTAATTTCTGCTGTAGCTATTTTGGGTAAATATTTTTCTTTCTGTTGTTCATTTCCGTAATAGACGATGGGCAACGATCCAATGGAAACATGGGTGCCTATTGTAGTAGCAAAAGAAAAACCATAGGCAAATGCTTCCATGTAGAGTAAACCAGCATTGAAACTTAAGTCAGACCCTCCATATTTTTCTTCAATAGCAATTCCACAAAGACCTAATTCAGCTGCTTTGTCCAACATTTCAACAATTTGAGGAAGATCTTTAGATGCTTCTGGTTCGCTTTCTAATACATGAAGTTCCTTATCGAGAAAATCATGAATCATTTGTTTTAACATTTTTTCTTCTTCATTCCATTCTTCAGGAACAAAAACTGCTGAGGATTCAGTTTTTTTGGTTATAAAATCTCCACCTTTGATGCTCATTGTTTTTTATACTATAATTTTACAACGTAATATACAAAAACATTGAATGCGNGCATTGAATGTTTTGAAAATTTAACATTTTGCTTTTCTACATGGAAAACTTTAATCAATGCAAAGAAATATTTTTAGATTCACTTAAGGAGAATTTACCTTCTAGAGAAATAGAAAA
Organism: Crocinitomicaceae bacterium; assembly: GCA_002713405.1. Classification (GTDB taxonomy): domain Bacteria; phylum Bacteroidota; class Bacteroidia; order Flavobacteriales_D; family Parvicellaceae; genus MED-G20. The sequence goes on from PAST01000030.1 coordinate 5,318, forward strand.
TATATTTTTTGAGTTGCTTTTTTTTAAAATGAAATGGNAAAGAGTAGACTATTTATTAAATAAAAATCAAAAGCTTAGCCCAAAGGAAGTTTCTTTTTTTGAGAATTGTTTAGAAAAACTAAACAAAAATATACCTGTTCAATATATAACTGGACAGGCAAATTTTTGCAATTTATTAATGAAAGTTAATCCTAATGTATTGATTCCAAGACCAGAAACTGAGGAACTAGTTCATTTAATTTTAAATAACCATAACCAAGATTCTTTAAAAGAAATATTAGATATTGGAACTGGCTCGGGATGTATAATTATAGCTTTAAAAAAAACACTTTCTAATACCAACTGTACTGCGATAGATATTTCAAAAGACGCTATTAGAACTGCTAAAGCCAATGCTGTACTAAANAAAGTAGAAGTAGATTTTATAACTAAAGATATATTGGATTATAAAAATGAAGAAAAATCTTGGGATATGATAGTAAGTAATCCTCCTTACATCCCTATTTCAAATAAAAAACANATGCATCCCAATGTTGTTCAAAACGAGCCATCACAAGCACTTTTTGTAGAAAATGAAGAACCACTCAAATACTATCAAATAATTTCAGATTTCGCAAACAATCATTTGAAAAAAAATGGTAAAATTTACTTTGAAATTCATGAGGATTTTGCTAACGATGTTGTAAATTTATTATCTACTAAAAAACATTTCAAAACCACTGTTCATAAAGANTTTCAAGGCAAAAAAAGGTTTGTTGTAGCAACTAAAAATGAGTAAAAAAGATATTGATAGAATTGTAGAGTTAAGAGAATTAATCCACTCTTACAATACACAGTACTATATTCATAGTATTTCTTTAGTCTCTGATTATGAATTTGATCAGCTTTTAAAAGAGCTGGAGGAATTGGAAATTAAATATCCAGAACTATACGATGCCAATTCACCAACTAAAAGAGTAGGTGGTGACATTACTAAGTCATTTGAAACAGTTCTACATAAGTACCCAATGCTTTCACTTTCCAATAGTTATTCCAAAGATGATATTGCAGATTTTGACCAAAGAGTTAAAAAGATAATTGATGTTCCACTAACTTATATTTGCGAACTAAAGTACGATGGAGTTGCAATAAGTATAATTTATAAAAATGGCAATCTTGTAAAAGCTATTACAAGAGGAGATGGAACTCAAGGCGAAGATGTAACCAACAATGTAAGAACCATTTCTTCTATTCCACTAGTCCTTACTGGAGATTATCCAGAAAATTTAGAAGTAAGAGGAGAAATAATGTATTCTAAATCGGTGTTTAAGGAGCTAAATCAAAATAGAGAAAAACAAGGGCTTGCACTTTTTTCAAATCCTAGAAATTCGGCTTCAGGTACGCTTAAACTGCAAGATTCTTCCATTGTTGCAAAAAGAAAATTAGATTGTTTTATCTATGCTGTATACTTAGAAAACCATAAGATAAACAGTCTCTTTATGCAATACAATTATTTAGCTCAGTTTGGCTTTAAAACACCGTCTGTTGAAGACAAGTATGTAGAGCAAGTAAACGATGTTAGTGGAATAATGAATTTTATTAATTACTGGGAAGAAAGAAAAGAAGATCTTCCCTTTGAAATTGACGGAATTGTTATAAAAGTTAATGAAATAGATATTCAAAAAGAAATTGGAAATACTTCCAAATCTCCAAGATGGGCAATTGCCTACAAATACAAAGCAGTCCAGGTTTCTACTGTTTTNGAAGATATAGTCTACCAAGTAGGTAGAACAGGAGCAATTACACCAGTTGCTAATTTAAAGGCTGTGGAAATTAGTGGAACTATTGTCAAAAGAGCAAGCGTCCATAATGCAGATCAAATAGAAAAGCTAGACCTAAGAATTAACGATATTGTATTTGTAGAAAAAGGAGGAGAAATAATTCCTAAAATCACAGGAGTAGATCATTCGAAAAGAAATGTCAATAGTAGTAAATTTGTATTTTCTTCGAAATGTCCAGAATGTTCATCTGAACTTGTCAGAGATGAAGGAGAAGCCCATCACTATTGTTTGAATTCCAATCTTTGCCCTCCACAAATTAAAGGAAAGATAATTCACTTTATAGGAAGGAAAAAGTTGAATATAGATGGAATTGGACAAGAAACCATAGAGCAATTGTATAATGAAAAGCTAATTAAAAATGTTGCAGATCTTTTTGCTCTTAAAAAACAAGACTTGCTTCCTTTGGAAAGAATGGCTGAAAAATCTGCTGAAAATATTATTAACGGAATTCAACAAAGTAAGTCTGCACCTTTTCATAAAGTACTTTTTGGTCTTGGAATAAGATATGTTGGAGAAACGGTTGCTAAGAAATTAACCTCTTATTTTAAGGATATCAACCAATTGCGTTCTTCAAATTTTGAAGAACTATGTAGTATAGAAGAAGTTGGGGACAAAATAGCAGAATCTATTGTGCAATATTTTTCTGTAGATTATAACAATAAAATAATTGATTTACTTCTTGAAAATGGACTCAATATGACTTCTGATATATCTGAAAATATTTTAAAATCTACCATTTTAGAAAATAAGAAAATTGTTATTTCAGGTACTTTTAAAAATATCTCTAGAGATGAATTGAAAAAAGCTATAGAAATCAACGGAGGAAAAAATTCTAGCTCTGTAAGTAAAAGTACAGATATATTAATAGCTGGAGAAAATATGGGGCCATCCAAACTTNAAAAAGCTGAAAAGTTTAAGGTCTCTATTATGAACGAAAATGAGTTTCTTAACTTAATTAGCGAAGAAAATTCAAATGAAGATTCAAAACAATACCAACAAGGAGAGCTTTTTTAAAGNCTTTTTGTAAGTTTATGGTTGATGAAGTTTACATTTTTAAAAATCAAATTTCTTTTAGGAGAAAAGTTTCTGCAAAGATTACTTAAAAAAGAAAATTTTAGACAGGTAAGCTCTTGCAATATAGAAGACGCTAAATCAATGGGTATGATTTGCGTAATTAAAAACAAGTCTGACTANGAATCGGTAGTCAAAATAATAAAAATGATAAAGGACGAATTTAAAATTCCTAATATTAAAATTCTTGCTTATTATCCATTAAANGACGATCCTCAGTTTTTAAAAAGCAGGTTGGGTCTAGATTTTTTTACAATTTATGACCTTAATTATCATGCTTTTCCCAAAAAGAATGTAGTTAAAAATTTTATTTCAGAAAGATTTGATATTCTTCTAGATCTAACAGAAATCAAGAATATTCCGCTTAGATTTATATTGCATNTGTCTAATTCTCCATTTAAAGTTGGTAGTTTTTCAGAAGAAAAGAAACCCTTTTACGATTTAATGATTGAAACAGATCCCAAAGATTACTTTCAATATGTNAAACACGTAATCAATTATTTGAAAATTTTCAATAAAAAGTAATTATAGTGTCTAAACCTTCAGTATTTCTAATAGGAATGATGGGTGCAGGAAAATCTACAGTTGGTAGATATCTTGCTAAAGCGCTTAATTACCAATTTTTAGATACAGACCAGTTAATAGAAAAGAANGAAAACAGAACAATTGAAGCTATTTTTAAGGAAAGTGGAGAAAGTTATTTTCGAAATNTAGAAANGGATATAATTAATCAATTTGACAATAAAACATGTGTTTATTCTACAGGGGGTGGACTTCCTATCTACAATAAAAATATTGATAAATTGAAAGATATTGGTCAAGTGATTTATTTAAAAACATCAACCNGNGAGTTNTTAAACAATAGAATTAAAAATAATTTTTCAAGACCAATGTTTAAAGATNCTATTTCTTTTGAAAATTTACTCAAACAACGAGAACCAATTTATTGTGAAGCTGATTTTGTTGTAACTACAGACTCTAAAACTCCTAAGGAAATTGCTAGTGAAATAAGTTTGCTTATTNAGTAATTCCCGCAAGTTTGAATAGAAATGCATAGTCTAAAGCTATTTCCTTTAAATACTCAAACCTTCCGCTAGAGCCACCATGTCCTGCCTTCATATTAGTTTTTAAAATTAGAAGGTTATCATCGGTTTTTAATTCTCTTAATTTTGCTACCCATTTTGCAGGCTCCCAATATTGTACTTGAGAATCGTGCAACCCTGTTGTTACTAAAAGATTGGGATAATTCATTTTCTGAATATTATCATAAGGTGAATAACTCAACATATAATTATAATATTCTAGTTCGTTTGGNTTTCCCCATTCGTCGTACTCACCTGTAGTCAAAGGAATAGACTCATCTAACATAGTTGTTACAACATCTACAAATGGAACATGTGCAATTACCCCATTAAATAAAGTTGGCGCCATATTGATAACTGCTCCCATCAATAAACCTCCAGCACTTCCACCTGCTGCATACAAGTTTTCAGAACTACAAAAACTATTTTCTATCAAATGCTTACCACAGTCAATAAAATCATAAAATGTATTTTTCTTTTTTAATAGCTTTCCATTTTCGTACCACTTTCTACCCATGTCTTCTCCTCCTCTGATATGGGCAATAACAAAAATAAATCCTCGATCAAGTAAGGTTAATCTATTGGTGCTGAATGTAGGATCTATACTATACCCATAGGACCCGTAAGCATATAAAAGTGTAGGGTTTTGACCATTTTTCTTCATCCCTTTTTTATAAACCATGGACATTGGAATCTTAGCTCCATCTCTCCCTTTTACCCAAACTCTTTCAGAGTTATATTCGTTTTTGTCATATCCTCCTACAACCTCTTTTTCTTTTAATATTTTCCTTTCTTTAGTTTCCATATTGTACTCAAACATAGTTCCAGGATTTACCATGGAATTGTAAGAATATCTTAAAACAGAAGTATTCATTACTAAATTAGAATTTGTTCCAACAACATAAGTTGGTTCGTTAAATGGAATGTAGTGCACAGAATCGTTTTTAAAATTCATTACACACAATTGGATTAGACCTTTTTTTCTTTCTGAAACCACTAAATATTGGTCAAATACGTCCAATCCTTCAATTAAAACATCTTTTCTGCCAGAGATAAATTCTTTCCAATTTTCTTTTCCAGTACTGTCTTTACTGCATATCTCTACACTAAAATTATGATGATTTTTATTAGTTAGTATATAAAATTTATCTTGATGGTGGTAAATATTATACTCTAATCCTCTTTCTCTTTTTTGAAAAATTTCAGGTTTTTTTAGCGGATCATTTGCAGGTATAAGCCTATATTCATCACTTAGTGTACTTGAAGAATTTATAACGATATATTCCATAGATTTAGACCTGTAGACATAGCAAGAAAATGTTTCGTCTTCTTCTTCAAATATTAAAATATCTTCTGATTGATCAGTTCCTAATTTATGGGCATAAATTTGAAATGACCTAAGTGTGGTAGGGTCTTTTTTACCGTAGAAAATTGTTTGATTATCATTGGCAAATACAATAGAACCTGTCGTATTTTCTAACGTTTCCGTATATAATTCTTCAGTAACTAAATTCTTAATTTTTATTTGGTAAATTCTTCTCGATAGCGTGTCTAAACTGTAGGCCATTATATTATTGTTATTGGAAACATCATAATCTCCAATATTGAAAAATTCATAATCTTCCGACATTTTCTGGCCATTCAAAATAATTTCTTCTTTTTCAGAATTTTCTTTTCTTCTTAAATATAGCGGATGCTCATAACCTTTTTCATATCTATTCCAGTAATAATAACCATTGAATAAATAAGGAACACTTTGGTCTTCTTCTTTAATTCTTGACTTTAATTCGTTAAAAAGAGTCTTTTGAAAACCTTCAGTATCCTTCATCTGAGAATCTGTATAATCATTTTCTTGGTTTAAATAATCTATTACATCTGGATTCTCTCGATTGTTTAGCCAATGATAATCGTCTGTTCTTTCTTTGTTATGAATGGACATAACTTTAGGCTCTTTCTTGCAAATAGGTGAGTTGTTTTTCATTTTCTTTTTTGATTCACAGTTGGCAAAAATAATTAAAACAATGAAGTAGTATATTCTCATATGTAATTAGTATAAAGTAATTGAAATAATAGCTAAACCAAGTAGTAGTTTATAAATACTATTAATTTTTTCGTATTGGCTTTTAATTTTAGCAAAATGAAGTAAATAAATACTTATCGAAATAATGAAAAAAGCAACAATGAAATAGTAGGAAAAAGATTTGTAAATGATAATTGGAAGAAGAGATAAGATAGCAACCATAGAGCTAATCATTAGAAAAAATATGATGTATTTACAATTTTTAATTCCAAAATAAATAGGAATACTTTTTTCTCCAACAATTAAATCGCCCTTTAAAGAAATCATTTTTTTTACGATTTCTCTAGTTAAATCAATGGTGAAAATATAAGTACTGAAAATTGCAAGTGTAAGATCAAATTTATGATTTAGAATACCTAACCCTAAAAATAAACTTACTAGTAATAAAGAGGCACTTATTTCACCAAGTAAAACTTTCTTTCTGAGTTTATGAGAATATATCCATAATGTAGAAATTAATATACCAGAGAATAATAAAATTTTATTAGATATTAAATAAGCACTTAATAGTCCAAAAACATTACAAAACATATAAATATTGAGACAGCTTCTTTTACTAACTAGTCGGTCAAAGTAAGTTTTTTCTGGGTGGTTAATCATGTCCTTTTCAAAATCGTAAAAGGCATTGATTAAATAACCACCAACGACAATTAAATCAATTGAAAGCACATATAAATGCAGATTTAATCCACTATAAGAAAATATGAAACGAATAGAATTTTCAAATATGAATATTTGAATTGCGTATAAGCTTATTGTAATTAGAAATATATTATACCATCTTGCAATTAAGAAAATTGCCAATATTTTAACTAAAGTTGAGTTGGAATTAATAACTGTTTTATTGCTAGAATCTGTGGATAACATCAAGTTGATAGCTACTAAGTTTAGCTTGTGCCATATGAAAGTCCTTAGTGAATCCTAAAATGTACCCACCACCTCCAGAGCCACAAAGTTTTAGATAATAAGAATTAGTATCGATTCCTTCTTTCCATAAATCCCTGTATAGTTTAGGAATCATAGGTTGAAAATTTTCATATAAAACCTTAGAAAGAGATTTCACATTTTTAAGTAGTGATTTTCCTTCATTTTTTAAGAAAGCATCAATACTGGCATCGTTGTATTTTTTAAACTTGTTTTGAAGCATTTTTCTAAAACCTTCTTCTTTACATCTTTCTAAAAAATGCTGTACTAGTGGTTGTGTATTTCCAACTTCTCCTGTATTTAATAAAAATACAGCTCCTTTACCATTGTTTGAATTTGGAATCCCAACTGTTCCTAAGTCTGTCTTTGATTTTATTAAAATAGGTAGATTCAAATAACAAATTAGAGGATCTAAACCAGAACTAGTGCCATGATAAAAGCTTTCTAATTTGCTAAATATGGATTTTAGTTTAATTATAGATTCATTTTGGATTTCTTTAGTTGAATCTATTTTATTTTTATTACAATACCTATCATAAGTAGCAGCTACAATAGCTCCAGAGCTTCCGATACCAAATCCCTGAGGAATGGAAGAATCGAAATATATATTGTTTTTTAAATCTTTTTCAAATGCTTTAAGATCTAAAGAACAAGGCAGAGAATTAGAAGCTTGAAGTTGCAATAAATTTTGAAAAAAACTACGTAGTTGTCGATTAGATTTTCTAGATTTTGGATTTCTTTCTTTAGAGATTAAGAACTTTCCGTTGTAGTCTGAATAGGGTATAGATAAACCCATTGAATCTTCTATTATTCCATACTCACCAAAGAGAAGGATTTTACTATTGTACAAAGAATCTTTAAGCATAGCTTGCGCTTATTATATTTGCCCCACTACCAACTTCATCGCTAATATAATGCTGATTTTGACAAAAAACAATTAATTCATTATCTATAAAATCAAGAACTTGTTGTTTATAAGCCAATGGATAAAGCAGATGTACATTAGCTCCAGCATCCAAAGTGAAACTTAACGGGACTTTAGATTCACTTCTAAAAGACCATATTTTTTCAATAGCTGCAAGTGTTCCTTGCTTCATCAGTATGAAATATGGGCTTGAAGTCATCATCATTGCATGAAGAGTGAGGGCCTCACTTTCAGTAATTGAAATAAATTTGTGTAAATCCCCACTTTTAAGAACATTGATCATACTTTCTAGATTACTACTAGCTTGTGAAAATCTTTGTTTTGAAAAAGGATGATTGTGCATTAGTTCATGACCAACAGTAGAGCTGACTTTTTTAGTTCCCTTATCAATTAATAAAATGGTATCCTGGTAATTTTTAAAATTTTCGTGTAAATCGTGGTAAGCAATAGCATATTGGTCACTAGTAGATGGAATATTTTTATGTTGTCCCCAAATAGCAGCAGGACCATACAACGATCTACTCGCACTTCCAGAACCTAATCTACTTAAGAAAGATGCTTTTAAATATTTATTTTCATTAGAAATTCCAGTTATTTTTTGTTCCAGTTCTAGTACAGCTAGAGCTAATGCACTAAATCCAGATGCCGAAGAAGCAATTCCACTACTATGTGGAAAGGTATTTTCAGTATCTATGTCTATTTGATAGGAAAAAATGTAAGGACACCACTCTTTAATTCTTTCTAAAAAAGATTCTATTTTAGGGACAAAAGAAGGTTTTTCTACCCCCTTAACAGTAAAATTAAAGGAGAAATTTTCAGATTTTTTAAAAGAAATATTGGTTTTAGTAAAACAGTTAGTTAAAGTGAAACTAATGGAGGGGTTGGTTGGTATTTGAATAGGTTTTTTCCCCCAGTATTTAACAAGGGCAATATTGGATGGGCTTTTTGAAGCAATTTCACCTGATTCTGGGAGTGAATGAATGGGCTTGTATATAAATTGGTCTAACATCAAGAAACAATTTTAAATTTGGATTCTTTGATTAGTTCTGAATAAGATAATATAGTATCAAATCCTTTGTCCAAAAAGTAATTTTTATTCTTTCTTGTAGCAAGTACAAAATCTCCGCCCCAGGCACCTAATGATTTGACAGATCCTTCATAGTCAGAAAAGTATTTACTTTTTACAGTTTCACTTTTAATATATTGTCCGGTAATTGCTTCGTGCTCATCTAACAAATACTCAAATTCTTCAATAGTTTTGGAATGAATCATTTCTTTTGTAATATTGGATATTCTGCTAATCAAATCAGGGTCTTTTTTTAATTCTTTAAACCTTTTTACTTCTAAATTGCTTTTTTGTTTCTTTTTTAAGAATANAAATAGTATTTCATCTTTAAAAANAGGAGACCAGTCNATCTTTTTCACNTNGGGANTATTTNCTANAANTTGGTAAGTTAAAGCACTATTACTTCCNGCACAAGCAATATCATATCCACTGCCNTTNGNAGTAGAAAAATGTAAGTCATATGGATTAATTNCATACAAGCTAGCCAAGTTGTTTAAAAGAGTAGANCTTGACCCCAGTCCCCAATTGTTTGGAAANTCTAATTTNCANTCGATTNTNCCCTGTAAANTTTTATTTTTNAGTGANTTTTTATTACAGAATTCTAGGATTTTTTTAACCCATTTNACGGTATTATAATTGCTAGTTTTCAATACTTNAAGTGTTTTAGCTTCAAAATAAGCNGTAAACCAAATTNTATCATTCNTATCTTTACTAATCCATTCTAAAGTTCCATTAGAATCTTCTGTAAAGTTTAAAGACTGTCCANACNTGCAAGGNAGNGCNAGGGATAAAGCGCCATCAAGAACAAGATATTCCCCNGAAATTAAAAGTTTGCCGTTGGAGTGNAAAGATTTCAATNCAAANTAATTTTTAGTTGGNGATNNTTCTTAATTCTTTAAAATAGTTGACNACNGCACTATGTTCTACNACNTTNTCTTTGAAATATTCTTTGGTTTTTTCTACTTCATTTTNGTCTGCACCNAGTTGATTCAAAATATTTAATAAATGCATTTTCATATGTCCTTTTTGAATTCCTGTAGTTACCAATGATCTAATTGCACCAAAATTTTGAGCAAGTCCAACAGCTGCAATAATTTCCATNANGTTTTTNGAATTNGGATTNCCTAATAATTTNTAGGAAAATCGAACCATTGGATGAAGNGTNGTTAATCCCCCTACNGTACCAACAGAAATNGGAAGATCTATCCAAAAGCGAAATTTACCNTCTTTAATNTCAACATTANTTANGCTTCTNTACTGNCCAGNCTTAGAGGCATANGTNTGNCCACAAGCTTCAACAGCTCTAAAATCATTGCCAGTTGCTATAACTACTGCATCAATACCATTAAATATTCCTTTGTTGTGAGTAGTTGCTCTGTAAGGTTCAATATTGGCAACATGAATAGCTTGTTCAAATTTCTTAGCAAACTCTTCATTGTTTATATTGGGATCATTAGATAATTCCTCAATTCCACAATTAACTTCACATCTTACAATGCATTCAGGAGTGTAATTACTTAGAATACACATTATGATAACTATTTTCTTATTNTTTTCACTTAGATTACTGCTCTCAATTTCTCTCTTTAGAATCTTTGAGAATTTTTCAAGCAAACTATTAATAAAATTAGCACCCATTGCATCACAAGTTTCAAATTTTGCTTGCAACTGATAATAATTTGGTTCTAAATCNGCTCTATTAATCAACTCAATCTCTAAAATCCCACCACCTCTTTCATTCATGTTTTTAGTAATCTGCTTAGTCTCATCAAAGAACTTTTGCTTAATAGAGTTGATAAAGTTTTTTAAAACTTCGTATTCTCCATACCATGCGAAATGAACATGACCTATTTTGGTGGTAGAAATTACCGTAGATTTAAAACCTCCTCTTTCCATCCAAAAAGATGCATTTTTTGAAGCTGCTGCAACCACTGAACTTTCTTCAATTGCCATTGGAACACAGTAAACTTTATCATTAATTAAAAAGTTAGGAGCGATTCCAAAGGGAATGTAAAAGTTGGTAATAGTGTTTTCAATAAATTCGTCGTGAATTTTTTGAACTTTTGGATCTTCATGCCAATAGCTTTTAAGAAGATTTACATATTCTTTTTCATCATTTAAGTATTCTTTTGTTATCCATTCAATTTTTGCTTCTTTNGATAATTTNGAAAATCCTTTGATGATTTTATTATTCTGCATGCTTTAATTATTTTCCAAGTGCAAATTAAAGATTTATTAATCATATTGTTTAATAAAGACAGATATAAATTAAACAAATGAAAAAAATTAGGATTTGATTTTGAATTACAGTCAAATTATGATGGTATTTCAATTAAATTATTGTTTTTTTAGGTAAAATAAATTAAGATGAGTAAAAAAGTAAATATTGGTGCATTTACCACCCTAATCTCCATTTTTTTCTTTTGGGGTTTCGTAGCAGCTAGTAACGATATATTAATTCCTGTATTTAAAAAAGCTTTGAGTTTAAGTCAACTTGAATCACAATTGATATCCTTAGCATTTTATATTGCCTACACCGTCGGNTCCCTTATGTATTTTGGAATTTCCTCCTTCTTAAAAAAAGATATACTAAATGTAATAGGCTACAGAAATGGATTGTCTCTTGGACTGATAATTTCAGCATTAGGAACGATTCTATTTATTCCTGCTTCNAATAATGAATCATTTCCACTTCTAATTTCTGGACTTTTTATTGTTGGGTTGGGTTTTTCTTTGCAACAAATAGCCGCCAATCCTTTAGCTATTCAAATGGGTGATCCATCTAAAGGAAATATGCGTCTAAGTTTAGCTGGAGGAATTAATAATGTAGGAACAACAATAGGTCCTGTTATTGTCTCTTTTGCTATTTTCGGNNGTCTNTCNTCTGNNGAAACNGAATTGAACTTNCAAGCNGTTCAAACNCCCTATCTTTTTCTNGGTGCCGCATTTGTAATAGCNGCTGTNTTTTTTAAATTNTCNTCTGTTCCAGATAGGNTNAATGANGATGGNGACAACAGNTCTTCCAATGGAAATATTCTAGAAACATTAAAGTANCCNCAAGTTATTTTAGGNATGATNGCTATTTTNCTNTATGTAGGTGTTGAAGTTTCTACTGCAAGTAACCTCCCTGAGTTNATGAAACAAGAANTGGGAACTGCCGAAAGTGGTGTAGCTCCTTTTGTNTCTCTTTTTTGGGCAAGTTTAATGATTGGAAGATGGACTTCTGCNGCAGGAGCTTTTAATATTTCAAATAAANTAAAATCTTTNTTGGGNTTTGTACTGCCTTTTGTTGCATTTGGNATTTTTCTTTTTGTTAACTGGATAGCTGGAAATGAGATGCAACAATTCTTCCCATATATTGGTCTGGTAATTTTATTAATAATTGCAGATAAATTAAGTAAAGGAAATCCTGTAAATCAGATAATGATTTATTCTGCCGTAGGAATTTTAGCTACAGTAGTTGGTATTTTTGCCAATGGAATTATAAGTGTATTTGCTTTTATTTCGGTAGGTTTATTCTGCAGTACATTATGGCCTTGCATCTTTACTCTTGGGATAGCTGGATTAAAAGAAAAAACAAATTCAGCTTCAAGTTTGTTAATTATGATGATTATGGGTGGAGGATTTATTTCTACACTACAAGGTGCGCTTGCCAATAATAATTTATTAGGAATTCAACACTCTTATTGGGTTGGTGTAGCTTGTTTTACCTATTTATTTTTCTTTGCTTGGACAGTTAATAAAAAATTAAAAAAGCAGGGCGTGAATTTAACATCCAATGCTGAAGATTTGAGCCATTAGTTCAACATCTCAATATTAATTATTTAGTAAAATGAAATATTTTAGAGTATTAGTTTTCAGTTTTGTTTTTATAAGTTGTACCAACAATATTTCAGAGAATGCCAAATACGTTAATCCATTTATAGGAACAGGGGCTCATGGCCATACTTTTCCAGGTGCAACATCTCCTTTTGGAATGGTTCAATTAAGTCCAGACACCAGAATTGAAGGTTGGGACGGTTGTTCAGGATACCATTATTCAGATTCTGTAATTTTTGGATTTAGTCATACCCATTTAAGTGGAACAGGAATTGGAGACTATTGTGATTTGTTACTAATGCCTACAATGGGTGAAAAGTGTTTTAACAACGGCTATAAAAATAGTAATGAAAATAATTATTCATCTAAATTTTCAAAAGAAAAAGAAACTGCGTCTTCAGGATATTACCAAGTTCACTTAAATAAATACGGGATTGATTGTAAATTAACAACTACAAAAAGAGTTGGGATTCACAAATATTCATTTTCCGATACTACTAAAAACCCAGCTATTGTTTTGGATTTGGAACATAGAGATATTTTATTGGATTGGGATATTGAAGTTCTTAATTCTAGTGAAATATCAGGAAAAAGAATTTCAAAATCCTGGGCAGACGAGCAACATTTTTATTTTCATATGGAGTTCTCAGAGGAATTTGATACTAGCTATAATAAAGAGAACCCAACAAAATTATTTTTGAGCTTTAACGATTTACCTGACAATCAAATTATGGTTAAAGTAGGAGTATCTGTAGTAAGTTCCCAAAATGCAAAAGAAAATCTATTGTCTGAAGCAAATCATTGGGATTTTGACAAGTATTTATCAAGTTCTAAAAACGAGTGGAATAAAGCACTTTCAAAAATTGACATATCTTCTAATAACGATTCTTTAAAAGAAATATTTTATACCGCTCTGTATCATACAATGATTGCTCCCAATCTTATAAGCGATGTTAATGGAGATTATAGAGCAACTGATATGCAAGTCCATAATGATAGTCTTGCAAACTACACAGTATTTTCCCTGTGGGATACATTTAGATCTACTCATCCTCTTTATAATCTTATTGAAAGAAAAAAAACTGCATTATTTCTCAATACATTTTTAAATCAATACCAGTTTGGTGGACAATTACCTATCTGGGAATTATGTGCCAATTATACTGGATGTATGATAGGTTATCATGTGGTTTCTGTCATTTTAGATGCGTATGTAAAATCTATAGATTTTGACAATTATCCAAAACTATATTTAGCTATGAAAGAAATATCCAATAGAGAAAAATTGGGAATACCTGAATATAAAAATAAAGGGTATATTTCTTCATTCCAAGAGCCGGAATCAGTTTCTAAAACTTTAGAATACGCTTACAATGACTGGTGTATTTATAAAATGGCGCAAATTTTCAACGATACAACTACCATTGATTCTTATATTGAAAGAGCGCAATCCTACAAAAATATTTTCAATATAAATTCGGGATTGATGCAACCAAAAACAAATGGAAATTGGAAATCTGGATTTATTGCTTCTGAGGTAAATTATAATTATACCGAAGCCAATTCCTGGCAGTACAGTTTTTTTGTTCCTCACGACGTAGAAGGATTAATTAATATTCACCAGGGAAAAGAACGTTTTGAAAATAAACTTGATGAATTATTTACGGTCAATTCTACTTTAGCAGGCAGGCAACAAGTCGATATTACTGGGTTGATTGGCCAGTATGCTCACGGCAACGAACCTAGTCATCACATGGCTTATCTATATAACATGATTGGAAATTCGTCCAAATCACAGAAGATGGTCAACAAAATTTTGAACGAAATGTATTCTGCTCAACCAAGTGGAATTGTTGGAAACGAAGATTGTGGACAAATGTCTGCATGGTATGTACTGAGTTCCATTGGAATATTTGATCTAAACCCTGGAGATCCATATTATATAATAAATACGCCGTTATTTGATGAAGTAACTATTAACTTAGAAAATGGAAATAAGTTTAAAATTATCTGTAATGGCGATAGGGATTCATCGAATATTTATATAAAATCTGTAATTCTAAATGATGAGAATTTGGAACGGAATTATCTTCATATTGATGAGATTTTAAATGGAGGTGTTCTTAAGATAGAAAAGTCTAGTCTTCCAAACGATGAATGGAGTTCTGAGAGTTTTTACAAAACGTCAATTGACTCTGCAAATAGTATTTTAACAATTCCAAGAATTATTTCTCCTTCTTATACTTTTAAAGACTCTATTGAAATCAAAATTGAGAAAAAAAGTGTAGAAGATATTTTTTATAAGAAATCCAATCAAACCAATTATACTTTATATACTTCTCCTTTTTATTTATACAATACAGATACTATTTATTGTTATTCAAGTTTTAGAAATAAGAAAAGTAAAATAGAGTCTGCTTGTTTTCTAAAATTTAATAAAAAAAGATCTATAAGTCTTGAAACAAGTTTTAGTAATCAGTATGATGCTGGTGGTAAAGATGCTTTAGTGGATGGTCTAAGAGGACCAAATAATTATCTTACTGGAAGATGGCAAGGGTTTTATGGAGAGGACTTTGAATCTATAGTAGACTTAGGTTCTAAAGAGCTAGTTACTTATTTAAATATTGGAGCTATTCAAGACGTTCGCTCATGGATTTGGCTACCTAAAAAAGTAGAGTTTCTTGCTTCCAACGATGGAAAAATATTTAAATCTATTGGGACTTTAATGCACTCTGTTTCTGATAATTCCTCCGAATCTATTATAAAGCAGTTTGAATTAAAATTAAAAACATCCGTAGAGGCTAGATATATAAAAGTTAGAGCAGAAAACTATGGAAAATGCCCTGAATGGCATCTTGGAAGTGGTGGAACTAGTTGGTTGTTTTTTGACGAAATTACTATTTTATAATGCTAGTTTTTCTAAGATAGAACTTATTTTATTTTTATCAATTTTCTTATTTTTATCGATACTAAAATGAATGCCACCTAATCCAATATCTAAAAACTTTGTACAGTTTTTTTCAGAAATTCCTCCTCCTGCTAATATTTTTATCTTTTTATTTTTTATAGAGGCTAGACTTCTTAAATTACTAAGACCTAATTCTGCATTTTTTTCTCCGCCTGAAGTAAGGACCCAGTCAAATCCTATTTCAGATAATTCTATTAAACTTTTTTCAATATTCTGACATTGGTCAAATGCTTTATGAAAAGTGCATTTGAGATTTAAATCTTTTGCAATATTTATTAATTCCTCGTTTTTTTTAAAATCAATTTTGTGTTTATTTAAAACTCCAAAAACTANTCCATGAGCTCCATTTTTATTTGCTNTTTCAATAGATTTTTTCATTTTTTTGATTTCCATTTGATTGTATTGAAAACNATTGTTATGTGGCCTAATCATTACATANCTTNNACCATTATATAANNTATNGGCAATAGACTGAAGTTCTTGAGNTGGNGTAAGGCCTTCTAAATGCAAATCTTTACAAATTTCAACCCTNTCTAGANTAAATTTTTGAGCNGCCTTTAAGCCNTCAATTGTAGANATACAAGCTTCTAAAATCATTCAANAATAATTTCNTCAATAAANAGCCANCTTTCAGCACCAGCAGCTTCGTGCCAANANGGAAGTTNNCCATAGTTTTTGGCAAATATTTTTAAGTATTTAGNATCTGTTTNTAAACTATCAAAGGATATACTACTTATAAATTTNCCTCTTTTTCTTATNTCACCAANAGAGTCTANAGATTTAATAATTTCCCAATTTAGAGAGTCCTTAGAACTCATTATAGAAATGTAGCTAGGAACAACAATCCAAGAGTTAATATATTGGTAAAAATTCATAGANACTTTATTAATGCTGGNAANTGANTCTAGAGAAATAATCACATNTAGGTTTTTNCCTGAAAACCCTTGCCATTGACCATCNTTAAAGTCTAAACTCCCCAATCTNCCATTANTAAGNGANGATAATCCCTCNGCTGGATAGCTTANACTNTANATATATTGGTAATNTATATTTGAATTTAANNCTAAATGGACAGNAAATTTTTCTACTTTTTGATCTCCATACTTTTNACCATTTTTATATGCTTGAAGNGTTAATTCACCAGANTTANCTATTTCTATTTCNCCATTTTTCTTAATNNGTTTNGCTTCTTCATTNTTCCATTGATANNTGAANTCTANATTTTTAATTTTTGAATTTANAACAGCTTTAATTTTTCTATTATTTATTTTTGAAGNTAACCTAACTGGGCTGGATTCANTTCCATAATGCACATCAAGCTGANTTAAAATNGGGTAGTGGTCTTCAACTCTATTTTGAAAATNCTCAAATTTNTCTTTTCTNTACGTCCACAAAACCTCACTCATTGCTAATAATCTNGGAAAGGTTTTTCTATCTANCTNTTTTTCACTAGGTATTCTTTCAGACCANANATTGCATTCTCCTCCAATAATTANTTNACTTTCNAAAGAGTCTANTTCANATGGAATAGGATTGAAAGTATAAACTTTTTCTAAGTCAATACTATTAATATCATAGTCAAAATAGCAATGAGATGTTGGAGACATAATGGTTTTCTTNCCTTCTTTTACNGCTTGGATACCACCAGAAAATCCTCTCCANGATTGGATAGTTACATCNCTNTTAATTTTACTTTCAATTATTTCGTCCCAACCAATAATACTTTTATTCTTTTTTTCTAAANCTTTGGCAATTCTTTCAATAAAATAACTTTGTAGCTCGTGTTCATNTTTAAGATTTTCTTGNGCCATTCTTTTCTGACATTTTTCACAATTTTCCCATCTAAATTTTGGAGCTTCATCNCCACCTATATGAATTCTNTTACTAGGAAATAGCTCNGTTATTTCTTGAAAAANATCTTCGAGAAANATAAAAACTGAATCGTTGCCAGCACAATAAATATCTTTAAAAACTCCCCANGAATTAGCCACTTGGATTTGTTTAGATTCACAAGACAAGAANGGATAGGAAGCTATTGCAGCTTGAGAATGNCCAGGAAGTTCTATTTCTGGAATTACTTCNATATATCTTTCTTTGGCNTATTTTACAATTTCTCTAATTTCTTTTTTGGTGTAAAATCCGCCATATTTTCCAGTTGAATCTTCTCTCCAAGATCCAACAGNATTTAATTTTGGATATTTATCAATTTCTATTCTCCAACCTTGGTCTTCNGTTAAGTGCCAATGTAGAACATTCATTTTATAGAGAGCTAATAAGTCTATGTATTTTTTTATTGTTTTAACNGAGAAGAAATGCCTACAACAGTCCATNAGAAATCCTCTGTGCTCAAACGAGTTTTGGTCTTTTATTTCTAGACAGGGNAGTCTAATAGAANTTGAANTACTATCNTNATTCAAGNCNATTAACTGAAANAGAGTCTGTAAACCATAAAAAACTCCTTTTTTCCCGCCTTTAACTACTATAAATTCTTGTCCAATTGATAATTCATAATAG
>PAST01000031.1 GCA_002713405.1 Crocinitomicaceae bacterium
CCACTGATGAGCACCAGCAGGACTCTTTTTTAATTCCCACTCATATTTATATAGTGTTTCAAAATATCCATTATCCCATTTAGTTGGGTTAGCAGTCCANGGTCCTTCAATTCCACTAGTTATAGTNTCTCTACCATAACCACTTTTGAAATCACTAGTCCACCCAAANCCCATTTCTTCAATTTCTGNNCCTTCTGGTTCACTTCCCTTATGGTCTTCNCTTGCNGCACCATGTGCTTTNCCAAANGTATGACCACCTGCTGTNAAAGCAACAGTTTCNTAGTCATTCATTGCCATTCTNCCAAACGTTTCTCTNATATCTTTTGCGCTTAATAACGGATCTGGATTCTCATCTGGACCTTGGGGNTTAACATAAATTAAACCCATTTGCACAGCAGCTAATGGCATATCTAATTCTCTATCTCCNGTNTATCTNTTATTAGNTAACCATTCATTTTCTTTACCCCAAAAAATATCTTTTTCAGGTCCCCATATNTCAGGTCTTCCACCNCCAAAACCAAAGGTTTTACCACCCATTGATTCAATNGCAACATTTCCTGNTAGTATTAATAAATCAGCCCAACTNATTTTTTTNCCATATTTTTTCTTAATNGGCCATAATAATCTTCTTGCTTTATCTAAATTTCCATTGTCAGGCCAACTGTTAAGAGGTGCNAATCTTTGAGCTCCAGTTCCACCACCACCTCTTCCATCTGACGTACGATATGTTCCAGCAGCATGCCAAGTCATTCTAATAAAAAAAGGACCATAGTGACCATAGTCAGCAGGCCACCAATCTTGACTGTCAGTCATTAAATTATGTAAATCTTTTTTTAAACCGTTATAATCAATAGTTTTAAATTCCTCTCTGTAATTAAAACCGTCATCATGTGGGTTAGATTTCTTATCGTTCTGATGAAGAATATCTAAATTTAATTGATCTGGCCACCATTGGTTATTTGACATTGCACCAATGCTGTGTTGACTTTTTGAACCATGATCAACTGGGCATTTCATTTCATTATTCATTTTATGCTAGTTTTAAAAATATTATAATTCTAATTTATAACTTTTTAATTGTAATATTTAAATGTTCAATTATTAATATTTGTATTTTTAAAATTATATTAATTNAAAATTNAAATATGTCTTCAATTGTTGGTAAAAAAGCACCAGAATTTGTAGCAAATGCTATTATTAATGGTAATGAATTGATTAATAATTTTTCTCTAAAACAATATTTAGAAAAAAAATATGTAGTATTATTATTTTATACAAAGGATTTTTCTGGAATTTGCCCCCATGAATTACTTGATTTTCAAGATAAAATAGAAGAGTTCCAATCTAGAGACACTCAACTTGTAGCTTGTTCTACTGATTCTGAAGAAACTCATATGGCTTGGCTTAGAACAAATAAGGAAGATGGTGGNNTAAAAGGGGTCAATTTCCCTATAATTTCTGATCATTCTAAATTAATTACATCTTCATTTGATGTTCTATTTGGTGAATATTTCACTAATGATGAACAAGTTTTAGATGCCGATGGTCCTATGATTCCATTAAGGGGTTTGTTTTTAATTGATAAAAAAGGCGTTGTTCAACATCAAATTGTAAACTTTTTTACTTTGATAAGAAATGTTGACCATATTTTATCAACNATTGATTCTCTTCACTATTTTGAAACNAAAGGTGAGTTTTGCAGAGTAAATAATTAGAATCTTAAAGATTTGAATTACAATAGTGATCTTTCTCCTTTTCATTTAGCTATTTCAGTACATGATCTTCAGTTATGTAGAGAATTTTATTCAAATATTCTAGGATTAGAAGAAGGTCGATCGGATAAAAAATGGGTAGATTTTAATTTTTTTGGTCATCAGTTAGTAATTCACGAAACCAATCAAAAAACAATTTCAAAAAATAATTATGTAGATGGACATGGAGTACCAGTACCTCATTTTGGAGTAGTTTTAACCATGAAACAATGGATGGAATTTAATGAAAGATTGAAATCAAAAAAAATAAAATTTATTGTAGAACCCTATATTAGGTTTTTAAATCTTCCTGGTGAACAAGCCACTATGTTTTTCTTAGACCCCTCCAACAATGCACTTGAATTTAAAGCATTTAAAAACATTAATAATTTATTTAAAAAGTAAAGTATGAATTTAGATCCCAAAATATTTGAATTTTTAAAAATATTAAAGAAAAATAATAATAGACTATGGTTTAAAGAAAATAAGTCAACTTTTGACATCCATAATTCTAATATAAAACTATATTTTGGTGAATTTTTTGATAACAACAAAGACTTTTTTAAATGGGAATCTTTTAAAGTATTTAGAATCTATAAAGATGTTCGTTTTTCAAAAGATAAAACTCCATACAAAACCCATTTTGCAATAGCTTTCCATAGAGCTAAACCAAAATATAGAGGTGGATTTTATATTCACATTCAACCAGGAAATACTTTTGTAGCAAGTGGCTTTTGGAATCCAAATAAAGACGATTTATTTAGAATTAGAAAAGAAATCGAGTCTGATGGTGATTATTTTAGAGGAGTTATTGAGAATAAAAAAATCCTTAAAAAGTGGAGTGCTATTAATGGTAATTCTCTCAAGGTTTGTCCAAAGGGATTTGATAAAAATCATCCAAATATTGACCTATTGAGATATAAGCAATTTATTTTTGTAAAAAACTTCCAAGATGAAATGGTTTTAGAAGATAATTTTAGGGATACCGTTAAAAAGCATTTTAAATTACTTTTGCCATTTCATGATTATTTTAGTGATGTTTTAACAACAGATTTAAATGGACAGTCAATATTGTGATTTTTTAAAAGATTAAAGACAAACTTATCTGTAGGAAAGTGCAAGTCCTTCTTTGAAAAATCTATTATTTTTTTCCATTCAAATACTGGAAAGTCTTTTATAGGTACTTTTAGTTTATTATTAATTTTTGAAGTTAATTTTGCTTTGTAATAAATAGCAATTAACTGATCTTTAGGATCAAATTGACTCTGTTGAAAGAAATCTGTTGTGTAAAAGTGCTCAATGTCTTTAAGATTTTGGTTCATTTCTTCCATACTTTCTCTTTGCAGACCTTCAATTAGTCCTTCCCCATATTCAAGACCTCCTCCAGGAAATTTATAAAGGTATTTTCCCATAATAAGTTCTCTACTCAAAAGAATAGAATCTTGTTCAATAATTAATGCATAAACTCTTAGGTTAAACACTTTAATTTCTTTATTCATCTAGTTTAAACTCAGATGTTTTGTGGAATGTTATGCCTGGGTAATCTCCTTCTGCTTGAGCTAATAAAAAAGGGCTTGGAGCTAGAAATACTGGGTTTTCATCTTTGTCATAAGCAACATTGGTAGATTTTCTTTTTATAAATTCTTGAATGCTATCGTTTTTTGAACTAGTTATCCAACATGCTTTAAAAAAGTTTCTAGACACAAAACTACAACTAGCTCCGTATTCTTGCTTGATTCTGTATTGAATTACTTCAAATTGAAGTTCACCTACCGTACCAATAATTTTTCTATTTCCTGGTTGCATAATAAACAATTGGGCTACTCCTTCATCTGTTAATTGTCTAAGGCCTTTGTCTAGCTGTTTGCTTTTCATTGGGTCATCGTTTTGGATTTCCTTAAAAATTTCTGGTGAGAAACTAGGAATCCCTTTAAAATTTAATGTTTCGCCTTCGGAAAGAGAATCTCCAATTTTAAATGTTCCAGAATCGTATAAGCCTATTACATCACCAGGATATGCGTCATCTATAACAGATTTTGAAGAAGCCATAAAACTAGTAGGGTTGGGGAATTTTATTTTTTTTTGATGTCTAGTATGTAAATAAAATTTATTTCTTTCAAATTTTCCAGAAACTATTCTTAAAAAAGCAATTCTATCTCTGTGTTTGGGATCTATATTCGCATGAATTTTAAATACAAACCCACTAAACTTTTCTTCATTTGGTTCAACAGATCTTGATTCTGTATTTCTGCCTAGTGGAGTAGGAGATACTTCAATAAAAGAATCTAAAAGTTCTTGTACTCCAAAATTATTTAAAGCAGATCCGAAAAAAACAGGAGCAACTTTTCCTTCCAAATATTTTTCTTGATTAAAATCACCATAAACTTCATCTATTAGTTCAACTTCTTCTTTTAAAACCTCAGTTGCTTCTTCACCAATAAAATTTGAAAGTGAAGGATCTTGAATTCCATTTAGATTATAAACTTCTTTTTCAATACTTGTTTTATTTCCACTAAATAAATTTAGTTCCTTTTTATGTAGGTTGTAAACCCCTTTGAAAGTTGCTCCAATTCCAATTGGCCAACTCATTGGTTTTACCTTAATACTTAGTTTAGATTCAATTTCATCCAATAAGTCAAAAGCGTCTTTTCCTTCGCGATCCATTTTATTTATAAAAACAATTACTGGAGTATCTCTCATTCTGCAAACCTCCATTAATTTCTCTGTTTGTGCTTCTACACCGTTAGCACAATCTATCACCATAATTACACTATCTACAGCAGTTAGAGTTCTGTAGGTATCTTCTGCAAAATCTTTATGTCCAGGAGTGTCTAAAATATTTATTTGCTTATCTCTATAGTTAAAAGCCATTACAGAAGTTGCAACACTTATTCCCCTTTGCTTTTCAATTTCCATAAAATCAGACGTAGCAGATTTTTTTATTTTGTTATTTTTAACTGCTCCAGCACTTTGTATAGCTCCACCAAAAAGAAGAAGTTTTTCGGTTAGAGTAGTCTTTCCAGCATCTGGGTGAGATATAATTCCAAAAGTTCTTCTTTTATTTATTTCCTTTTCATGATTCATTGTCTGCGAATATAATACTTAAGATTTCATTGTAAAAAAAACATTGCATTGTTCAAATAAAAATCTTCACAAATTTTAAAAAACTCATTTTATTGATACATTTAATAAATGAAAAATATTTTAATTCAAATTTTTTTATTGCTTAGCTTAAATTATTTTGCNAATNACTCNTACNANATTAANTTAATAAGNCANGATAACAANTCAGTTNTTGTTGAGTATCAGCTTNNTNANTACTCTNTNANAGATTCCAAAATAATNAANTCAATTCAGCATAAANAACTNNNGGTTNAAGGNGGAAGACCTACTTCTTAATNTAGGAGAACCTGAATTANTAAAATTNACNTCNAATATTCAANTNCCTGAAACTGGANTTAGNNNTTTTANAATTATAGATTCTAAGTATTCNGTAATTGAANGAATCAATATAATTCCTTCAAAAGGNAATTTATATAGAAATATAGANCCTNNTTTAATNCCNTTTAANAANGGTNCATTNTANGAACTNGATCAAGANTATCCATCTAGTATATTTTCNCTTAGTCAACCCTANATTCAGAGAGANTTAAGGGGNCAAACTTTGAANTTTATTCCATTTCAATANAATCCNGTNCANAAAACACTTAANGTTTANANNAAAATANTTGTNAAAATNGAATTTAATNTNTCTGNNAAAGGNAANAATGAATTANTTAGNNNNANNGATGAAAATATTTTAAANGANNTAAAAAGTTCNTANCAAANACGTTATTTAAATTATNCTCCAACNAGATANAATTCTATTGGNCAAGAAGGAAGNATGTTAATAATATCNCCTTCNGAATATTTTAATGAATTAGCNCCTTTTATAGANTGGAAAAAACAATCGGGNAGAGANGTAGNTCTTGTNGATATTNCAGANATAGGAAATAACCAGNATAGTATTTNNAATTATGTAAGGACGTACTANCAACAAAATNCAGATTTTTTATATTTATTAATAGTTGGTGACCATGANAANGTAGCTNGCTTANNATGCNGGAATGACATCTANTNTNNNTTGGNATNCAAATGAANNAAAATGGTCNGATGCNAAGTATGGTTTGGTTTCNAACTCAAACGATTGGTANCCAGATATATATGTTGGNAGNTTNAGTCCCTCNAANNNAANAGATTTAAGTANNATTNTTNAAAGAAATNTAGAATANGAAACAAACCCAGATACNNCNGACTATTANTTAAATGCTATAGGNCTTGGNTCTAACGANGGATNCTGGATANGGNGANGATGGGGANGCAGATTGGCAACATTTAAGAAATATTAGAANNGANTTANTAAATTATGGNTANCAAAATNTTTACGAATTTTATGATGGTAATCAGGGAGGANCAGATGCNGATGGANCTCCAAATACTTCAATGATTTCAACCGCTTTAAATAATGGAGTTTCAATATTTAATTATTGTGGNCATGGTANTCNAAATTCATTTTCNACAGGAAANTTTTCCTCNACNCATATNAGCTCTGCATCNAANAANGGAAAATATCCTTTTGTTGTTTCTGTTGCCTGTAACAATGGAACNTTTACTACTGGNACATGTNTTTNNGAANTNTGGCANAGANCAAGNAANTTAGGTTCNCCNACTGGNNCAATNGCNGNTGCTGGATCNTCNATTTTNATGTCTTGGGCNCCNCCNATGGCNNCNCAGGACGAAATTGTNGANATTNTNGTNGANTCTTATCCAAATAATNAAATGCANTCTNTNGGAGCTCTTTTTTACAGNGGNCAAATGAAANTGTTGGACGATTATCCAAANNCAGGAAAAGAAGTNNTAGAAACNTGGGTTTTATTTGGAGANCCANCAACTTTATTTAGNTCNNATATTCCNAGNNANNTTGTTGTNGANCATAGCGAAANAGAAGAGATNGGNTTNACATCAACTNCNATCNNNTGNGATNTNGAAAATGCTGCNGTNACACTNTGGAANGGAGATTCTTTAATNGGAAAAAGNANTGTCTTAAANGGNCAAGTTGATTTTAATTTTGATTCAATTAACANNATNGANACATTAAGTATTNNCATNAATGCTTATAANAAAATTCCATATTTTGGNCAATTGAGAACAATNAATCCTCTTGAAGATTTTCCTGGTANTTCNGAAGACCTTATCTTTGGACCAAATCCNATGAATTCTAGTGGTCAATTGACTTTAATTTTNGAATTATTAGAAGANCAAGAAACTTACTTTNAAATATTTAATCCGTTAGGACAGTTGATTTANANTAAGTCAATGCTTTTAAATTCTGGNTTTTATGGNCCAAATTATACGCCTCTTNAACTTGATTTGAGCAATCTTCGATTAAGNTCTGGAGTATATACTCTTTCAACAAATATTAATNCAAATAAAACTGTTAAGCAGCTTTTAGTACCATAATCTTCTTTTTCNAATGAAATTAATNGAGTGNCCAAGAGATNCTATNCAAGGTTTTAATAGACANATCCCAACTGTTAAAAAAATTGAATATTTCAATGAGCTTTTAAAAGTAGGTTTTGATACTTTAGATATAGGAAGTTTTGTTTCAAAGAAAAAAATCCCACAACTAGCAGATACCTCCNAAATAATTAAAAACATAAAAATAGATAATTCTATTACCAAATTACTNGTTATTGTAGGTAATGAAAGAGGAGCTAAAGAAGCTGTTNGTTTTGATGAAATAACTTATTTGGGNTTTCCTTTTTCAATTTCTGAAACTTTTCAAAAAAGAAANATAAATTCAAGTATCAAAGATTCTTTAATCAGGTTAGAAAANATTCAAAATCTATGTGTAAAAAACAATAAAAAACTAGTTACTTATTTTTCTATGGCATTTGGAAANCCNTATGGGGATGANTGGAGNANATATATNGTTGCTCATTGGGCTGAAAAGTTATTGAAAGATTTTGGAATAGACATTTTATCTTTAAGTGATACNNTAGGCACAAGTTCNCCTAAAGTTATTTCCTGGCTCTTTAAGAAGCTTATTNTAGAATTTCCCNATGTTGAGTTTGGTGCTCATCTTCATTCAAGTCCAGAAAATTATTTGNTTAAACTTCAATCNGCATATGATGCAGGTTGTAAAAGNTTTGACGGTTCTATTCTTGGTATAGGNGGATGTCCAATGGCAAATGACGATTTAGTAGGCAATATGGCTACTGAAAAAATGATTGAATTTTTAGAATCTAAATCTGAAAAATTAAAACTTAATAAAGATTCTATCCAAAAGTCATTGAATATTGCTAAATCGATNTTTNTNACNTAANTATNGTTAGNATTGTAGTAATTGAAAATNNAGGNTNTNAGTATAAAAAAGTAAAATCTAAATATGNNGAGAGTTATTTNAAAAATGGNNNANTNNTTAGTCAAAANNNNTNGNATNTAGANANTAACNAATTTANTTTTTAATTAGTTTTTTTGTAAATANTCTATTNTCATTANTTTCTATTATTAATAGATAACTTCCAATTCTAAGNGTTGANATGTTAAAGCTAAGTCTNTTNGGTCCACTATTNACTAAATCNTTNTAAAGNACTGTAACTAATTTCCCTTCTATACTGAAAATAGATATTTTTAAATCTAGATTTTCTTCTATAGTAAAATCATAATTAACAAAGTCTTTACTTGGGTTTGGAAATAAAACTCCCTGATTATATGCTGGTTCTAAAAATAAATGAGGAAGTGGTTCTCTACATGTATCNGAAATGGAAATACTACTTATCCAACTACCATTACTACCAATTTTTCCAAACATTCCNGAAATCCAAGTTCTACACGGATCATCATATTTTCTTTGAATTCCACTATANTCACCCCACCTATCTATATTTCCATTTAGTCTGTCTATTGCTCTATTTCCCCTATGAAGCTTAGTAAACTTACTGTAGATTTCATTATTGTTCATATATACACACGATACACCGTTTGTATCACTAATAGAAGTGTAATTGAACCCAATTACGCATTCTTTTTCNTTAGGNTTTATNCCTGAAGATGCAATATTTGGATATCCAAAATCTATTATAGAATCTGAAATGATTTTTGATTCTACATAAGGGTTAGTATCGTAATTGTAAATTATTCCATGATAAATCCCAGCTGTTCCAAAATTTGTATCCATAGAGTGTTGNACAAATTGAATCCAATCTTTATCAATAATTCCTCCTAAAACTCTAGAATCATTAGTAGCCAATTCCTTTCCATTGTATTGTTTTCCATTGGGACTTAAAAAGTAGTGATNATCCAAAGTAATTCTTTGAATTGATAATTCTGAGTTCAATGATTTTTGGCTATTCTCAATTTTTATTAAATATAAACTATCACTTTCAAGAGAAAAATTCTTGTTACTCAATAAATATTGGTTTTTATCTTGCAGTTCTCTTGCACCTCTAACTGGATGAATATTTCTTATGTAAATTGAGTCATCTTTTATATCAGACCATAGGTTAAAAGAAAGAGAATCTGCCCCNGAATAACCATTTTCCTTGTCAATTTGCCAAATAATAGATTGGTTAAAACCAAGTTGCCAACTAACTCCGTCTAATAATAAATTTCCTGTTATAAATAAATCATCTTCTGTAACAGAAATAGCTGGATAATCTGTCCAATGATCAGTTGATAAAGCATCACCTTCTAACATATATACATTCCAATCGTCCATTGGGTTATTTGTNGAGGAGAAAGCTACGCAAACATGACTGTTAAGTGGTTTGTTTCCAACAAGAAATACNACAATAAATCTGTCTTCTTGATTGTCATAAATAAATTTTGGATCNTATTTTTTAACAAATCTTAAATTCAGAAAATCTAAAGTCATTGAATTCAATGTACTACTTAAAAGTAAAGAGTCATTATTTGTATCATANATTATATACGAAGAGTTAATCCCAGCGAGAATAATACCTTCGTTAGAAATGGCTAAGGTATTGTCATTGGGAACTTTGTTATTGTATAAATTTCCCTCAAATCCATTTTCAATATTAAAAGATGGAATGTTTGGAGATTTATTTAAAGATTTTAATGATTTTTTTCTAGGATATTTTTGNGTTTGAATTTGTTTTTGGATTATTAAAAAATCATTGTACGAATTACCTCCAGGATTTGTCATTTGCATGGATTGAACACTTGCTTTCCAATGGTCTATATTTTCTTTTAAATTAACCTTACGTTTTACATAAGTGGAAGATGTAGTTAATTTTTGAGCAAATATGCTAGAGAATGAAATTACNGTGAGTAAAAGACAGTTAAATAAATNTTTCATGTAAACAGATAATTTTTAAAAAGGTACAAAATTGAAAATAGGATTAAATATAANACTCCAATTATAGATAAATAGTTCAACCATTTAGGAGGAANAAATTTATTATCTAAATACCTATTGACTACTAAATAATTAAAAATTGCAATTATAGGGGCAATAAGAAAAGAAATAGAGGTTGCAAAATTTACTAGAATTCCAAAATCACCAGATTTATCAAATTCATAGGTTATTAAGAAAGTACCAATAATTAAAATTAGAATACATATACTATATTTATTTTTTAGTTTNGTGCGCTTTGNNAAAAGAAGTTCTGTTGTTTTATCAANTACTCTTCCNTANCCNTCAAATACNGCAATACAGGTTCCAAACATNATTGAAAAAGTACTAGATGCAATAATTAAATAACTCCAACTTCCAAATATCTTTGTGTANAGATTTACNATTTGATGNGCAAACAAGTGACTAGACTTTTCTATTATTTCNGNGGTTCCGTATATTAAAAATGCNCCAAGAGTAACAAAACAAANNGAAAGAATTCCAGAAANTATATATCCAAAATTNAATTCAAAAAGTGTNTCTTTTAANGCAGGGTGNTAGTTAGAACTTTTTATTTTTNCCACGGTCCATAAGCTATTCCATGAACTNAAATCAACAGCTGTTGGCATCCAACCCATTAAAGGAATAAGAAAAAACCATGCCTCTTTACTTATGNATNGTTCACTAATTAAATCTATACTTTTATTAATAGGTCCATGAAAAAGACAAAGCACAAAGGCAGTAAGGGTAGATAANAGAAGAACTATCCCAATTAATTTAATCAGTTTATCTAGGATTTTAAATTTTCCAATAATCAAAATGCCTNCGCAAATAACAAAAACTANAATACTAGAAGCNCTACTACTAAGTCCTATTTTATCTANATGAAATAANTTCTCCATAAATCCTGTTGTTACTTTTCCAACTGCAGCACATACAAAAAACATGGAAGAAATAGTTATTATGAAATAGGTCCATAATGCCCATTTGCTAAGTTTTTGGTATCCTTCAATTATACTTGTGCCAGTTGCATTTGCATATCGTGAACCAAACTCAAAGAAAGGATATTTTAATACGTTAGCTGCTATTACAGCCCATAATAGCCCAAATCCAAACATTGCTCCAGCTTTGGTGCTTTGAACCAAATGAGACACTCCAATTGCAGTACTGGCAAATAAAATTCCTGGACCTAATGTGTTTTTCAAAGATTGAATACGTNTCATNTTNTTATAATATTTCCTAATTTAATATTTTCATTCATATTTTTTTTAGCTTCGGGATNAAGAAATTAGTAATGTATTNTTAATTNTTTCCTAAATTTTGATTTATGGNAGAGATTCCTCTTTTNNATTCNTTNTATAANAATCCAATTTTACTGGATCTTTTTAAAAAAGACTCTAATTTGAGTTCTTTNCATAATGGAACAGANTTAAGTCACATANATCNTGATTTTTTAGANAAAAGAGATCTTAGTNNTGAAAATAGAGAAGTATTATATCAAGTNATAAGTTCTCAATATTCCAAGNCAGGTTTAAAAATACCTGAAAATTTAAAAGCTATTAAAAATAANGGAGTTTTTACCATTACTACNGGTCATCAACTTTGTGTTTTTGGNGGNCCACAGTANTTTATTCACAAGATTATTTCGGTACTTACAANAGNAGAAAATTTAAAATTAAAGTTTAAAGATTTTGATTTTATTCCGCTTTTTTGGATGGCTTCTGAAGACCATGATTTTCAAGAAATAAGCTCTTTAAATATATTNAATAAANATCTTTCTGTTGNGAAAGAAGATGNNATAGGTGTTGGTAAATTAAATCCTGAAATATTTNNACCAATATTGNAATCTTTAAAAGATTTATTTAAAAACGATTTTAGATTTAAAAACTTAGAATCTATTTTCTCNGCTTCTTTGAATCAACAAAACTGGGCTAATGCNACTAGATACTGGATTTCTAAGGTTTTTGAAAAAGAAAATTTAATTGTNNTAGATGCAGATGATGTAAAGTTGAAAAAGTTATTTCTTCCCNTTTTTAAAAATGAATTGGAAAAACAGTTTATATATAATTCGGTANAAAANACNAATANTAAGCTTCGTTCTTTAGGNTATGAACCTAAAATCAANCCAAGAGTTCTTAATTTNTTTTTCTTAGAGGATNAAAAAAGANATCGAATAATTTTTGAAAATAATGTTTTCAAAATAGGNNATAGTAATCTAAAATTGGAGGAGATTTTGAGTTTATTAAATAGCTCNCCAGAAAAATTTAGCCCTAATGTTTTAATGCGTCCTNTTTACCAAGAGCTATTACTTCCCAATTTAGTTTATGTTGGNGGTCCATCAGAACTGGTTTATTGGTCTCAGTTAAAAAAATCATTTGATCAAGTAGATATTAATTTTCCCATCCTTATTTTAAGAGATCATTTTNATTGGATGTCNGAAAAGAGTTATAAGCAATGGAAAAANTTGGGTTTTNCCGATAANGATTTGGCAATNAACCCAGATANTTTAATAAAAAATTATNTTCTTAACTCAAATAACGAAACTCTTGATTTCAAAATTGAAAATGAATTGCTCGATAAATTATTTCAAAATTTATTGGACAAAGCAAAGGGTGTAGAAACAACNCTTGAACCATCTGTAAANNGNACAATAAAAGGAATGAAGAGTGATTTAGAGAAAATNAAAAANAAGTTTCTAAAAGCTTTAAAAAANAAGGAAGAANTCAAGAAAAATCAACTAAATAAGATATCTAGTCAGTTGCATGTCAATAACAAGTTAACAGAAAGAGTAGATAGNTTTATTCCTATGTATGTAAGAAACGAAAAGGANTATATAAAAACTTTAAAATNTTATTCTCANCCAGAAAATAAAACTATAAAANTTATTATNTATTAATGAAATAGTTTNTGAACATCTAGCATATATTTAGATTGATTTAGAAGTTCTAAAAGATTTTCAAACTCATTGAAATTGAAGATTAAATTTACTTTGTCTAGTGGTGTACTAAGAATAACATAATTCACACCCATTATATCTTAAATGTAATCTTCTAAGTTTTGGTCTATATTTTCAACGATTTTAAAAACTTCATTGTACTCTTGTTAATTACAGAGATAGTTCAAATTATTAATTATAATAGATTTCTTTTCACAATGAAGGCATTGAACTATTGTTCCTAATTTATTTTCATGTAAAATCCTTTCGTTCTCGTTGTCATGATCAAACATTTTTAATTTCTAGAGAATTAAGAATTGTAGTTGTTTTTTTCATTAAAACATTTTCTTCNATTTCNGCATGAATTTTCAAGTCTTGTTGGAAAATGCTCATTTGGTTTAAAAAAATTTCAAAATAGGAAAGCTTTTTGCTTTTTGGAGAATATTTTAGTAAAACTTTTTGAAGATCATCAATTTCATCTTTATTTTGTGTGTGGTGTTCCATAAGCGCAAATGCCTTTTTTTGATTTTCGAGTATAAAAATTAAATCTTCTTGTGAATTATATTGGAGATAGTTATATAAAACTTTACAAAATGGAAATAGTATTTCATCTTCGTTTTTAAAATGAGATATTATGTCTTTTTTGTACTCTTTAAAAAAATTAATTAATATATAATTAAATGAAAAACTTTCTTGATGGGTTAGTTTTAAAAGACTTTGTTCTAGCTCTGGAATTCTTTTTTCAAGATAATATTTATGTGATTTCTCGAGATAATCTACCAAAACAGGAATTCTGTAATTCTCAAATTTTGTTTTTTTTAAAAAATCTAAATCATTGTAACAATTAATAAGATCGGTCAATAAATCAACATTTATTTCTTCTTTTGCACAAATCTCGTTTAAATTTTTATTTGACTCTGGGGCAATTTTATAACGATTAAATAAATGGTTAATATTTCTATTGTACTTAGTTATAAATTTTGGAGAATGCGTTGAGATAATCATTTAAAATATTTTTATACAAAATAATTGATTTCCTTACGTTTTATCAATACCTATAAAATGGTATTATAGAACTAAAATTGGTGAGATATTTTGAGTCCTAGTACGTTTAATGAACTGGGATTTTCAACATTAATATCGTTTATTTTCAGATATTTTATTTCTAAATCTGTTTTTTTGTTTAATTCGTATTGAATTCCAGTTCCAAATCTAGTTTTATCATAGAAATATTTTTCAGAAGGACTCAATAAGAAGTACAATTCTTGATAGGCATAAAAAGCAATTTTTTTATTTATTTTATATTTTAATTTAAGTCTAGTCCTTTCGTAAAATTCATTACTACTATTGGGATTAAAGTTTATTTGTGTTCTTAGTCTGAAATAGAAAGATAAATCGGAAATTTTATGTTTAAAGGTTAAATCGTTGTGAAACCTGTTNGCTAANAGGTAAGAATACTCTTTATTTAACAATCTTAATCTCCATGCAAAACTTGTAGATAATTTTTTATTCAATTTTTTATTAAGTGAAAATTGTGTGTAAAACTGTGATATTTGTGACGAATTATCTAATGTTCTAAGTTCAGTCTTGTTGGTAAATGATGTTTTCTTATTGATTTTAAAATCAGACTTAATTTTGGTCCAAGTTCCAAAATCTTGACTCACNTCCTGAGAAAAAACAANACAAGGAGAAATTAATAATANAAAAATACCAATAGCCTTCATNAAATGAAATTAGCTATTCTTATTGTATCCATTTCAATAATTTCTTCNGAATCTGAAATGGTAATTGTTTTTGTTATTAGGCTGTCTTGTCCTTTTGGACAATCTATACAATCACTGTAGACAAATATTTCATAATTACCTTTATTTAGGTACTTNAACTCAAATGTGCCATCATAACTTGTATTAACATCGTCATCATGGGTATTGTTTTGCTGTCCATAAATNATNNATACTTCNTGGTCTTGAGCGTCATAGCTATCTACAATATTTCCTAGAATATTTATATTGTCTACCACAATATTTCCTTTAATAGTTGCTCTTCCACCTGTTCCAGCACTTTTCGTACANGANAATAATAAGGTAAGTANTAAAAAAGNTACTAAATATTTAATNTTTTTCATTTTAACTTAATATTTGATNNACATAAAGTTANCAAAGGAATANATATNTCAAAGACCAATTAGTTATAAATTAAAATATAACCATTTAGAGAAGTTGCTATTATTAACCAAATTATATATGGAAGTATTAAAAATGATTTTAATNTANTTGCTTTATAAAAGAAAAACAGCTTGAAAATTACAGTTANTGTAAGTAAGCTTATTACTATAAANCCTAAAAGTACATAGTGAAATTTAAAAAAGACTGGNTTCCAAGAAATATTGAGNANGAGTTGTANTANGTATAAAATAATTATTGTAGTTNTTTTAGAANTANTNTTNTNTAAAANNCCCATATAAAANGCATAANAAATCATAATTATACTCCAAGCAAAACCAAATACCCATCCTNGAGGNGTCCATGGAGCTTTTAAAAGAGANAAATACCATTCAGATGGAACACCTTTAGATGTAAAAAGACCGCCGAATGCTAGAGCTGTAAAATTTAGTATTAAGAATATTGTAGTTTTTAAAATCACTTTTTTAAGAAATTGCTAATAGCGAAAATTCCAAGTCCAACTGGCATAAGCATTACACCAAAAAATATAGATAATCTTACAATCCAAATAGGAGAATTGGTTTCTAAACATTTTCTCCATATCCATCTAGTCACAAAAATATCACCTGCAACCATATGAGCCCATGTTGCAGTAATACCAGCCTTGGTTGCAAGACCAGCAGCCAGTCCTTCAATAAATCCTACTGAATTAGAAGATTTAAAGAAAAGATCAATTAAACCTTGAGGATTGTAACACATGATTATAAACCAAAGAATAATTGGTCCTATAAAAAACCAAGGCTTGGAAAGTAGTTTTTTTGTTTTTTCCTTCTTAGGGTTTAAGAGCATTGCCATCCAAAAAGGACCAACCCANAGGGTTGAGATAATAAATGAAACATCGTANATATCCATAAANNAGAATTAAAGCTTGATTTGTAAGCAAATGTAAAAATTCCTAGGCATAGATGGTATAATNCCTGGTCCAGGATATGCTACAGCTCGTCTAGTAAAATANGATTGATTGGTTAAATTATTTATNCCAGTTTCTAATTGNAATTTTTTGANGGNGTATTTNAAAGANACATCCATAACNGAGTAGGAGGGAATANGTCCAACNACAGCATTTATCTGATAATCGGAATTGGTTGCATCNGAAAAATGTTCTTTTGTGTAGCTATATTGGTAAGAAACCGATAGATTNTCNCCTCCTATGGTCATTCCAGTTCTAAATATNAACGGNGGAACCATTTCTACNTTTTTTCCANAAAATGCAGTGATGTCAGAGCTNATGTATTNGGCATTATTATATGNAATATTTAAAAATGTTGTCCATTTATAATTTTTCTTTTTAGAAAAAATTTTCCACCAATCACATTCTAAGACCGATTCAAATCCATAAGTTCTAGACTCGGAGATATTGGTTCTATACTGGTAAGTATTAAATAGATTACTGTCAATTTGAATGGTATTTCCAATTCTATTATTGTAAAATAAATAGAACAATGATGCATCGAAATAAAGAATGTCTTTTATTTTTCCTCTTATTCCTAAATCGCTGTTATATCCTACTTCATCTTTAAGCACAGGATCAATTCTAAAATTAGGATTCCTTATTTGCATATCTGTGAAGTTGACACTTCTATAATTTTGTGAAATATTAGAGTAAACTTCAATTTCTTCATTTAATTTAAAATTTAATCCAATTCCAGTAAGTAGTAAGTCTCTATTGTTTTGATCATCAACATTTATAACAGTATCAAANANAATATTACCAGCTAAATCTGGGTAATTAATTCTATAAGCNCCNTTNGCAGAAGTATTTATATTCTCATATCTTATTCCNGGAGTTATACTTAATCTATTTGAAATATTGAAAATATGTTCNGCAAATAACGAGAAGTTAAAACTTGGGAAATTATAATTACTNTCAATAAANTCNGANGAAATATTNTTAAGGTCATTNACAAAATAAAAATNTGGACCATANCNNTTATTTGCNTTTCCTTGAATTCCTTGNCTAAAACCCCTNTATAACCTAGCNCCAATNAANAATGCCCATGGTAAATTATTTACATCATACAAATGAATTAGNCGGGTTTCNTTNCCNATATTTTTAAANTTNCCTGATATNAAATTTCTGTCNAGAAGNGGATCAATTCTGTTTATTTGATCTAGATAACCTAAAGACTCTCTAGANGCAATCAANCCAAAGGTTCTAGAATTTAGNCTNGTTCTAGAATTAAACTCNTAATCTAATTGAAATGCTGCTAGATTCCAATCTACTTTAAACCAATTTCTTTCCCTAAAAGAGGTGTCTGGATTTTTTTCAAATTGTTGGTCTGTTAGNCCCCCAGGTTGTTGTGCTAGATAATCCATTTTAGTAAAATCAAAATTNAGATTTGTTTTTTCATTTGGAGAATANGTAAAATGNANATATCCATTTTTTAAATCAAAATTNGANTTTGCTCGCCAATCATCTCCNGATTTNAGATTTATAAAACCATAGTATTTNAACTTTTTNTTNGTTCCACCAAGACTNANAAAAGAATTATTCAATTTGTAGGAACCTACNGTNTGTCNTATNATNGATTCTANTTTTTTATCNGGATNTCCTTCTTTTAATTTNAAATTTATNAAACCTCCAAATTGAGGACCAAATTGTAANGAAGCAGCNCCTCTTATTAATTGAATTTCTTGAATTGCTTCTGATGGTGGGCTATAATAACTNTCTGGNTANCCCAANGCATCNGCGCTAATATCGTATCCATTTTGTCTTGTATTNTAATTAGAATTCCTNCTTGGGTTCAANCCCCTTCCTCCTANTCCCAACTGAATTCCTGCNCCGTCACTCTCCCAAATATTTATTCCTGGTATTTTGGAGTANATCTGTCTACTTTGGTTGGTAGCTTTATTAGCATCTAATGACTCTACAGAAATAGCTTCAGTTTTTTTNCCTTGAGTAATCATTACTCCTTCAATAGCTCGNAATTTTCTAATGTTGAATTCTTCTTCTTGTTTTATTTCGTATTCTTCTAAATCATAACTTAATTCTTCAAGNGTAACTTTNGATAGATTNANATAGGNTTGATCTAAAATTATAGTGTCGCTTTTTTTNNTNAAACCANTTAAATAATAACTAATNACATATTTTCCNTAATTGAGTTTTGGAATNGTNAAAAANCCAAGATTATTNGTGTANAAAACTTTATTNATTTTCTCTANATATACNGTNGTNAANGCAAGTGGGTCNTTATTNGAATGGNNGACATNTCCAGATATTTTCCCTTTTTGNGAGAAACTTTGAANAGATAAAAATAGTAGTAATCCAAGTAATTTAATCTTCATAATCAAGTATCCATTCTTTATTGCCAAAACCTCTTTTAATTTCAGAAAGATTCTTTTTGGAATCTATAAATTTTCTACTTCCTTTATTAAATAGACTCACTGTAATATCTGCTGTTATTTTTGGATTTCGCCCCATTTTTATAATTTCTCCATTAGATTCTACTATGGAAGAATCTTTAAAAGTCTTAGAAAGGAAATGTGCATATTGAAGAATCATATCGGGTTGTGTTGACATCATCTTTTCCTGTTGTGGGGTTAAATAATCTCTATTTTGAATTAACATTTTCCTATCCATTTTAGGTTCGTGAATATAAAATTGAGAATACCCAGCTTTTTCAATTAGCATTACTCTCCAGCTAAATCTATAGCCTTGTTCGGTCCAAAATAATTTCCCTGGGTATAACATGAACCTTAGGGGGAGAAATAATTGTAGGGTAAAGAATCCAATTAAAAAAATCTTTAGTAC
>PAST01000032.1 GCA_002713405.1 Crocinitomicaceae bacterium
TCCTTTTTTATTGTAGGGTTCTCTAGGCGTTGGTTTTTTTATTCCACGAATTTCCATGGCTATTTTTTTTAAATATCCTCTTATTGAAAATAGCCCTTGTTTGTAAGCCAGTGGAACTATCCTTCCATAATATTTTTTGACTGATTTGGGTGCTTTTTCACCCATTTCTGCTATTAATTCTAACATTCTTTTCTGATTGACTTTCCAGTAATCTGGTCTTGCGACAGCTACTACCAATTCCTGCGCTGTTGCTGCCGCTGGTTGACCCAAGCAATAGGAAACCAATTTTTGTTTTTTTTCTGGTGATCTTACCCAGTAAAACTCCCATGGTTGTAAATTGGATGAATTGGGAGCCAACAATGCCAATTCCAAACAAGCTTTCATATCTTGTTCTAAAACAGGTTCATCGTTGTAGTTCCTTACACTTCTTCTGCTTTTTATTGTTTTTATAAAATCTTCTTTTTTTATTTCTTCTGCTTCTTCTGAATGGCTATTTCTTGTTTCGAAGAGTTCGTTTAGGATCGATTTTTTATTTTTAGCCATGATTTTTTTTCCAATGTACTAATTCCATATTTATTTACGCTGTTAATTAGAACTTAAATATTTTATGTTCTTCTTTTATATATTCATAAATAATTAAATTAGTTCTAAATATTATTTATGGATATTATTGTACCAATACTTATTTTACTTTTAGCAGCCTTTGTTTTTTTTAGAACCAAAAAAAGTGACGACACTCATTCTCTTGAAGAATCTCTTGAAACTGAGCGAATTAAAACCTCCGAATTAGAACAAAAGCTGGCTGCAAAAGAAGTGGAGATAAACAACCATCAAAAAAATATTGAAATTGCCAATACAAAAATCAATTCTTTGGAACAGCTTAAGACAGAAAAAACTCAAATACAAGAGAGGTTAAAGCTAATTGAAATCGAAAGGAATAACCTGAAAAATGCGAATACTATACTTCTTCAAGATGAAGAAAACAGGAATATAACGCTTAGAAAATCTATTGAATCTACTAATACTCTACAAGAAAGTCTTGAAAATGAAAAACAAAGAATCAATGACGATAGGGTAAAAGAAGCACAGCAAGAACTAGAAAACCAAAAACAAACTTGGAGAGAACACGAAAAAGATGTTGAGAACCATTTACAATTAATATGTAATAACCATGTTATTAAATACATAAGTCAAGAAGATTTCCCTCATTCGAGAAATAAGCCTGATAATGCCATTGAAATAATGGATCAACTTATCGTTTTTGATGCAAAAAGTCCTGCCAATGACGATTTAAATAATTTCCCAAAGTATATAAAATTACAAACAGAAAGTTTAAAGAAATATGCCAAGCATCAAGATGTAAAAAAGGATTTATTTCTTGTAATTCCATCCAATACCCTACATGTTATTAAACAATTCACTTATAATATTGGTGATTATAATGTGTTTATAATAACTAAAGATTCTTTAGAGCCTATTATTTTAAGTTTGAAGAAAATAGAAGAGTACGAATTTGGAGATAAATTAAGTCCTGAAGAACGAGATAATGTCTGTAGAATTATAGGGAAATTTGCCCATACTACTAAAAGAAGAATTCAGATAGATCAATTTTTTGCCGAGGAGTTTTTACAAACTCTGCAAAAAGCAGGAGCTCAATTGCCTAGAGAAATGTTGGAAAGTGTTATTGATTTTGAAAAAGCGGAAAGATTAAATCCGCCTATGGAAAAAAGGAATAAGCAAATACTAACCAAGGATTTGCAAGAAAAGTCCACTCAAATAAAAAAAGAAATTCAAATAAGAGAGATCCCTGAAATTCAAGCAAATATTGAGTTTATTGATGAAGCTAATAATGACTAGCCGAAAAGAAAAATAATCTTAATTGTGAAAAAAATCAGATGAATTAATTCATTTTTTTCAGAATAAAAAAAGAAATTTACTTCCCACTTAATAAAGCACTTTTTTTGAGAAAATTAAAACGCATACATGCTAGTAAAGAATTGAGTTTCTATTCCATAGAAGGAAAGGTTTTAGATATTCCTTTTTATGAATCTAATATTTCTGCTGGTTTCCCTTCTCCAGCTGAAGATTTCATGGATTTAGATTTGAATTTACAAGAGTATTTAGTCCAGCATCCTTCTGCTACTTTTTGTGTNAAGGTTACAGGCGATTCTATGCAAAATGCAGGTATTTTTAGTGGTGATGTAATGGTGGTAGANCGAGCTNTAGAACCAAAGAANAAAACCATAGTTTTNGCAGTGCTTGANGGAGAATTTACTGTTAAGAGGATTCATAAAAAGGGAGNNTCACTGTACTTGAATCCAGAAAATGAAAATTTNAANCCTATTGAAATTANNGAAGAAATAGATTTTAAAGTTTGGGGAGTAGTAACACACATTATACATAAAGTATGATAGCTTTAGTCGATTGTAATAATTTTTATGCTTCTTGTGAGCGTGTCTTTCAGCCGAAATTAGAAAATAAGCCTATAGTAGTTTTATCTAATAACGATGGATGTGTTATTGCTAGAAGTAACGAAGCCAAGGNTTTGGGTATAAAAATGGGAGCTCCAGCTTTTAAAATGAAGCCTATTTTTGACTACCACAATATCCATGTATTTTCTTCTAATTTTGCTTTGTACGGGGACTTGTCTAACAGAGTAATGCAAATACTTTCTCAAGAATCTCCAGCAATCGAAATATATTCNATAGACGAAGCTTTTTTAGATTTAAAGGGAGTAAAAAAATTAAATAAATTTTCTATTGACTTAAGAAAAAAAGTAGGGCAGTGGACGGGAATTCCTGTTTCTATAGGGATCGCACCTACTAAGACTTTAGCGAAGGTAGCTAATCGGATGGCTAAAAAGTATAAGAAAGATGGTGTTTTTTTAATNAAAGAACCAGCTACGATAACTCGTATTCTTAAGCATGTTGCGGTAGACGAACTTTGGGGAGTAGGAAGAAAATATTCCAAGTTTTTATCTCAAAGAGGATTTCAAACTGCTTATGANCTAGTAAATGCAAGTGAATCTTGGATTAGAAACAACATGACAGTAAATGGTCTTAGAATGATTAAAGAGCTAAAGGGAATTCCTTGCCTTGCTTTAGAATATGAAACCCAAAGAAAAAAAAATATCTGCACTTCAAGGTCATTTGGAATGGACGTAAAGACACTTCACGAATTAGAAGAAGCGGTAGCTTCCTATGCATCCACATGCGCGATGAAGTTAAGAAAAGAAAAAAGTCTTACTTCTTCNATATTAGTATTTGTTAAAACCAATCCTTTTAAGGAATTAAATAGCCAATACAGCCCTTGTCAAAAAGTTGTTTTAGATGTNCCTACTAACGATAGTATGGAAATTACTAGNCAAGCTCTATCAGTGCTGAAAAGGATTTATAAAGATGGATTTAATTATAAAAAAGCAGGGGTTATTGTTGGAGATATTGTTTCGGAGGAATCTAGACAGTTGAGTTTATTTCATACACAGGATATTTTTAAAACAAAAAATATAATGAATGCCATNGACGATATAAACCGAAAAATGGGTAGAAATAAGGTTAGATTGGCTGTCCAAGGTTTTGATAGGAAATGGCGATTAAAACAGGAGAAGTTATCGCCTTGCTACACTACTAGGTTTGAAGACGTTTTAGANGTTAAAATTTGAAATCAATTATTAAATAGTTCAATATTTCCTTTGTAAATAGCCGCATTAGATACAGGCCTAGTTAAAGGTTGAATTTCTAGAATAAAATTATAGCTACCTGTTTTTGCTTTAAGACCAGAAGGCAACCTTCCATCCCAACCTCTTCCGGAAAAGTCACTAAAAATTTCCTGTCCCCACCTATTGAAAATTCGCATGGATATAAATTCATAGGAGGTGCCAGAGGCCATAAAAATATCGTTTAAACCATCTTGATTAGGAGTTAATACATTGGGAATATGAATAGAAAAAGGCTCTCTTGGACAAAATTCAGTATCAAGTTGAAAACTAAAAATTCCTGTACAATTATTGGAGTCAATTCCCGATACGATGTACTGGCCAGCAAATGGAGAAATAAATGGAATACTGTCTTGAATATTATTGTTCCACAAATAGTAGTCTGCACCAATACCATAAACTANAATAGTATCGTCTTCGCAGACAGTGGTATCGTTGAAATTACTGGAAATATTGGGAATTGGTAAGAAATTTAAATTTACANTAACAGAAGAGTCACAACCATTTTGTGCAGTGAAAATATGTTGACCGCTAGGGTTAGATATATTATAAATTTGAGAGTTGTATATCAAGGAATCATTACCACAAATTANAGTATCCAAATTGAAGAAAATATCGGGNAATTCGGTAATGGTAATGTTAACTGTAGAATCGCATCCATTTATGGAGTTAAGAACCTCCAATCCGTTTGGATTACTACCGTTGTAGGTGTTGTTGTTAATTAAAACAGATGAACCATTACATATAACNGTATCTAAATTTACATTGTAAGTACTACTTCCAGGGTTGATAGTAATNGAAAAATTAGTATCACAGTTTAAAATATTTAAATCATAAATACTTAGATTGTAATTGCCATCTTTTAAACTACTTATGGTNAAATTATTTGCAGCAATAGCNCTAAAAATGGTTGCTCCATTGGTGTCAATATTGTATAAACTTGTTCCTAATAAGTCAATAAAAATCTCTCCGTTATTCTGGCCCTCACAAGTTTCAGAGTTTATGGTAGTTGATATGTTTAAATCACAGGACTGGCAAAGGAAAGAAACTACAAATTGACCAGTTTCAGTACCATTTCCATTTATAAAAATATAGTATGTAACTCCGTTAACTGTCAAAAATGAATATTCAGAAGTATTACCTATNCCACTATTGTCATCGCACCCCACTACAATTAAGCTGTCGCATGAACCTTGGTAAACATGAATTTGCGTATCAAAATTTGTTTCAGAATTTGAAGTAGAAGTAGTNAGAATAGAACCATCTCCAGTAAACTCATACCAAACNCCTTTTCCAGGAATTAGGTTAGAACAAGTTGGTGGAGNATTGGTATTGCTAGAAAGTATATTGTTAGAGGTGTCNATGAATCCACAACTTACCGTTTGGGCGTTTCNGCAAGAGTCATTATTTAGATTGGTTGCTATTCCAGACTGAGCAAGCCAATAATAATCGCATAAGTCTCCAGAATATCCATCTATATAAATATAATAGTCCTGTCCAATGTTAAGTGGATTAGGAGAAGTAGAGGCATCTGGAATGGTAAAAGTTCCTGTACTTTGAAAGACTCCAGCTGGATTGTAGCATGCTAGTTCCACCATTTGGTCCTCATTATTNCAGCTTCCTTCCAAAATTGCAAATTGAACTCCTTGATCACATCCATTTATTGGATCATAAATTATATTCCAATCCAAAACAATAGTATCGTCAGATGCTGTAAAAACCAACCATGAATCNTTNTTTGAATTTCCACAGAAATTATCTGGTCCGTTAGCGTTTCCNCCAGTTGAAACAGAATATCCACAATTGGTTGAACCATAAAAAGGGTCCAAAAGATTTAAGCTGGGTGCATTGCATGGCAAATCGCTAGGTGCTGAAATATTTGTACATGGATTACAAATTGAAAACCCTTGTGATGTATAGCAACTAGAATCGATAAAGTCAGAGATTACTATGGTAGATATCCCNGATAAACCATTGAGTGAATAGGATCCACTTTGAACATTGGTAAAATAGACACTATCAATAATAGAAATACTTACAGAGGATCCACTNCCTGTTGAGGATAAATTAATAGCAATATCGTAGGTAGAATTGGGTTGGCATATTTTATTATATGTTGCAACTGGAGGACTACAAATACTTATTGGCGATCTAAAAATCATTACTTCAGTTGCAATGGAGTTGGAAGCACAGTTATGATCATTGATATGAAGATGTACTTCTCCGCTAAAGGTGGCGGTCCAATTTATATANGATTGATTTCCACATCCTATATAATCGTCGTTAAAATCTATGAGGNTACCTGTTTGATCTCTCAAGGTTAGTTCNGTATCGTAACNAGCTTGAACATTTCCATAGGTTGCACACGTGGAAAACTGATAATTTTCACCTGAAATGACTCCAATTTTTATGATTTCTCCTGCCCAATTATTGGCTGTTGCTGACCACCACTGATTTAATATTGGAGTTTGTACTGTAGTTGGAAAAAAGTTAGTTCCATTATTGCATTGGGAATAATGGAATATAGGAACAGTTGTAATAATTATTGNAATTAAAAANTTTCTAATAGTATATATAGAAACTTCTNTCATNAATCGAATACTTTCTCAATGTTATAATATTTATCAAACCATTTCTCTTTAAAAATTAAGAATTCATTTTGTTTNTCTTGACTTTCAGTATTAAACTCGTTTACATATTTTAGGATTGGTTCGTATTGATTTGCAGTAAGAATTATATATTTTTTGGAGTAAATATTTAGAAATTTGCTTTTTATTTCAGGGANTGAGTCTATATATTTTTCAATTTTTCTAGCTGCTTCAATAGTTGTTTCTGGGTAAACAAGTCGTATATTTTTTTCTTGAACTAAATTTTGGCTTACGGNTGTGTTAATTACCAAAAAATAAAATATAAATAATAGAGCTTTCATTGTGTTAATTGTNTTGGCTTAGTCTTATAATTTATAAAAATAAATGTTATTTATTGATTTTCAGAAAAATTTTAAGGGTAAAATTTATTGTTGAAAATTATTTTAAAAACTTCTGAAAATAATTGGACAGAAGTTAAAAGTTTCTAATTATTTTAGAATTAAATATCAAAAAAATGGAANCAACTTCAAATCTAAATAATGAAATAGAATCTTTAAAGTCTAAACTAACTGGTAATATGTTGGAAG
This sequence comes from Crocinitomicaceae bacterium, assembly GCA_002713405.1. Classification (GTDB taxonomy): domain Bacteria; phylum Bacteroidota; class Bacteroidia; order Flavobacteriales_D; family Parvicellaceae; genus MED-G20. The sequence continues at coordinate 6,891 of PAST01000032.1, forward strand.
ATATGGAAATAAGAGATCAAATCCACAATTTAGAAATGAAGAAGAATGGTGTTAAGCCTGAAGATTCCCATTTTGACTGTATTGGTTGTGGTTCTTAAACTATCCTCTCAAAGACTAAAAGTAATTTATATTTTAAGTAACAATATCTTATCTAAAAACATTCTAAAGTTAAATTTTTTATTGAGTTTATTAGACCAAAGGATTTAGATGTCTTCAAAATACTTTACTTACTTATTTAGGATGTAATCATAACCAGTTATCAATCTTAAATATCGGTAAAAATATTTTAATTGATGAACTAATTATTTTATATAATTGTGTTCAAGTTAAAGATTAATTGCTAGTTTATTTAATCTTTTTAAGAATTGTTAAACTTTATTTAGTTCGAAAATTTCATAGTTTACCATAACTTCATCCCATACTGGCTTTGATACTGGATTCGAGCCATTCATGAAGGCTTGCAAAGCAACTTCGTTATGAACATAAATCTTAAACATTACAACACTCTTATCAGGGGACACTGAAGCTAAAGTTTTGCTTAAATCAGCAATTTTTCTTCTTTCTTCCATTGCTTCTTCTGATTGCATAAATCCCATGAATTTTTCAAATTTACCCTCTTTTAGTCTTCCAACTACAAGCATATCTTTCATATTTTATTATTTTAAAGATTACATATTTAAATCTAAAAAAAATAGTTTCTAAAATAGAAAATAATCAAAATTTTTTTAGATTTTTCTGTAAATTCAAAATTATATTTTAGGATTCCTTTTCTAAATTAACTCAACTTTTCTTACTCTATTTATTTAAGATTTATCAAAAGAAGAATCTTATAATTGTTGTAAATTGAAAAAAATTAGTTGTGAAAAAAATTAATCGTAGAAAAGCATTAAAAAATTTATCAATTGGAATAGGTGGATCCACTCTTCTGTCTAACCCGCTGAAAGCTTTTTCAAATATAAAAATTGACTCAAATACTATTCCTTCAAAAAAAATCGGAAATCTTAGTATTGAAAACCCTGTAACAGCTATTACTTTAGGTGCTGGGAATAGAGGAAACGTTTATGGAAATTATGGAATACAATTCCCTAAAGAACTAGATATTATAGGTGTAGCTGAGCCCATCTCAATTCGAAATCAACGATACAAAAAAAAACATAATATTCTAGAAGAAAATACATTTGACACATGGGAACATGTTTTTAATCGACCTAAATTTGCTGATGCAGTTATTATCTCTACACCAGATGATTTACATTATGCCCCATGCATAAAAGCTCTTGAGATGGGGTATGATGTTCTATTAGAAAAACCAATTGCTCCCACTGAAAAAGAATGTCTAGACATCTTAAATTTAGCCAATAAAACAGGTAGAATTGTTGCCGTCTGCCATGTGTTGCGCTATGCACCATACTTTATAAAATTACGTGAAATGGTTCAGTCAGGATCTATTGGTAAGCTTATAAGCATCCAGCATTTAGAACCTATCGAACACATTCATATGTCNCATTCATATGTAAGAGGAAACTGGCATAATTCTAAAAAAACAACACCAATTATTCTTGCTAAATCTTGTCACGATTTAGACATTTTAAGATGGATTATTGACAAACCATGTAAAAGTATTGCAGCATTTGGAAGTTTAAAATGGTTTAAACAAGAAAACGCACCAAGAGGNAGCACCAATAGNTGTACAGATGGCTGTGCAGTAGAAAAAGAATGTCCATATTCTGCTTTGAAAGTTTATGGCAAAACTGGTGGCTGGTCATCTGTATTTGACTTTCCAGATGATAAAGCTAAACATAAAGAATATTTACTAGAGCAACTAAAAACAACAAATTATGGACGATGCGTCTATAGAATGGAAAATGACCAACCAGACCATTATGTAACATCAATGGAATTTGAAGAAGAAATTACTGCTAATTTCTCTATGGAAGCTTTCACCTCATATCATGGAAGAAGAACAAGAATTATGGGTTCTCATGGAGATATCGTTGGAGATATGAAAAAATTTACTCATACAGATTTCTTGACTGGTAAAATTAATAAATGGGATATTTCTCTTGACCAAGAAAAAAATAGTAAATATCAATTAAGTGGTCATGGTGGTGGAGATTGGGGACTTGTAACAGATTGGATTAAAGCCGTAAAAAATCAAGACACCAGTTTATTAACTTCTACAATTGATGCATCAGTAGAGAGCCATATNATGGGTTTTATGGCTGAAAAAAGTAGAGAAACTAATCAAATAACNCCAGTTAAATTAAAATAAATATTTGAGGATATACTTTAAAATATTTTCTAGGATTTGGGTATTTTAAATACACTAACCAANAGTTACTAATTCTTATTTTTTTAGGTNTTTTTAGATAGANACTAANCCCCTCTTTTCTTTCTTAACTAAGTCTACTTTTTTTAACTTCATAGTTCANTAAATTTTAAAACTATGAAAGACACAATTAAAAATTCAATAATGAAATTACACATTCCTATTATACTTATAATAACTTTATCTTCAAGTACAATTTCTTATTCTCAGAATATTAATGATAATCCTGCTTTAAAAACAGAGTATATATCTATGCAAGTGACGTTGAAATATCTAAATATTTGGGACAATTCAGGCCTAAAGGAGACTGTAGAATGGAANCCTAAAGAANCAAGTTATCATATTGAAGCCATAAAGAAACTTGAGGAATTGGCTTTAAAGGGTTGGCAGATTGAAATATATTACAAATCACCAACAGCTANTTTTGAAAAATTTATTTTAAAAAGAACTTAATAAGTTAAATACAAANGGCTAAGTAACAATGAATGAGAAGAAATAATTACTTAAAATAACACAAACTANTTATTAACAATAAAATAACATTTTCATTATTTAACAGATTCAAACTAAAGATTTATAATTTTTTNTGGTGGTTTGTTTTGTAGTAGTTANTTTCCAATACAAAAATTAGCAAAAATATTTCCCAATAATTCATCACTAGAAAAATTTCCTGTAATTGTTCCAATATAATGTAAAACTTGCCTAATATCCATAGCAATTAAGTCTCCAGGAATATTTTCGGAAAGTCCTTTTTCTACTTTAATCAGCTCATTGTAAGCTAGTTCTAAAGCTTCAAAATGTCGCATATTACTTATTATTACACTTTCGTTNTGGACATTNTTTCTNTCAAATAATTCAAAAATACTATCTTTTATTTTCAATGTATTTGGAGCGGTTTTTAAAGAAGCTATTAAGTGGTGTTTGGGAATATCTTTAGAACTTTTTACTAAGTCTATCTTATTGGCAATTACTAAACAGGGGACTTTATTCTCAATATATTTGCTTAAATCTTCGTCGACCTCTTTCTGAGTAGTTGACAAGCTGTCATATATATAAATAATCAAAGANGATAGGTTGATTTTTTCTAAGGTTTTAGCAACTCCAATTTTTTCAATTTCATCTTCTGTATTTCTAATACCAGCTGTATCCACTAGTCTAAANTCTATGCCATTTATAGTAATTATTTCTTCTATAGTATCTCTTGTTGTTCCAGCAATGGGAGAAACAATTGCTCTNTTTTCATTAAGAATATTATTAAGTAAAGTNGATTTTCCTGCATTGGGTCTACCCGCAATTACTGTACTAACTCCATTTTTGATAGCACTACCATACTGGAAAGATTTTTTTAGCTGGTCTATATGAGTGATTAAATCCTGAATTAATTCATTTAAATGTTCTCTGTCTGCAAACTCTACNTCTTCTTCAGAAAAATCTAGTTCTAGCTCAATAAGCGAAGCAAATTCAATTAGTTTATTTCTTAAGATTTTTAACTCAGAAGAAATCCCTCCTTTTAATTGTTTTATGGCAATTTCATGAGCAGCACTAGACTTAGAATTGATTAAATCTGCAATCGCTTCAGTCTGGCTTAAATCTAATTTCCCATTTAAAAAAGCACGTTTAGAAAATTCCCCTGGCAAAGCCAGTCTTGCACCATTACTAATTAATAATTCAATTATTTTTTGTTGTATAAATGTAGATCCATGGCAATTAATTTCTACTGTATTTTCACCTGTAAACGAATGAGGATTTTTAAAAACAGTGACTATCACATCATCTATTATTTGCTTTTTTTCGATTATTTTTCCGTACAGAACTTGGTAACCATTANTGACTTTCAGCGATTTAGAAAATATTTTTTCTACTACAGAAAAAGATTCAGCTCCAGAAATTCGAATTAATGAAACTCCTCCAATGCCTGGNGGACTTGAAATAGCACAAATACTTTCAGATTTATATGAATCATTATTCATNCCACAAATATATGTAGCTTTTTATCGTATTTATTATATAAACCACTAATTTTAAAATATGAAAGCATACTTGTTTTTAATTTCTTTATTTCTATTTGACTCAATTCATNCTCAAGGAGAACCAAAGTTTATGGTAAAAGGGNCTAAAAAGATAAAAGATATGGGTTATGTTTCTAAACGAAAGGCCTTGGACTGTAATAAAGATCTGGAATGGTCACCAGGAACTGCTATTGTNTTTCATAAAAAGTCTGGAAAACCTTATACTGGAACTTGTGTTNCTTATTATGATAATAGAANATTAGAAAGAAAAACAAACTTTATTTTAGGTAAGGAAAATGGAGAGTGTTTCACTTACCATAAAAATGGAAACGTAAAAGTAAAATCTATTTATGTAGAAGGTATCGAAAATGGAACNTGGGGATATTGGTANGAGGANGGTCAAGTTGCTTGGGGAAATACATATGACATGGGAAGCAAAGAAGGAGAATGGTTGTATTTTCATAAAAATGGTAATNCTTCAAAATCATTAACATATAAAGACAATTTATTACACGGTACTCAAAGCTATTATTACGACAATGGAAAACCAAAGAAGATTATNAACTACAAAGAAGGAAGGTTTAATGGTTCATACACTACNTTTTATCCAGATAGTATTNTTAAAATNTCCAAATTTTATAAAAATAGTATTGTTGATGGAANAGAGTTGAGTTTTTATGATAATGGTCAAAAATCATTTGAGAAACATTGGGATGAAGGAATGCAAACTGGCAAATGGGAGTTCTTTTATAAAAACGGACAATTAAAAAAAAAAGGAAGGTGGAAAGATGGAGTNAAAGATGGAAAGTGGGAGCACTATCAAGAAAATGGCAATAAAACTGACTTTGCATTGTTTAGTAAAGGTAATCTATGGATGGTTTTAGAATTTGATAGGTTTGGAGTAGTTAAAGATCATGAAGAAGAAGTTAAATTTAACGAAATGCTAAAAAATAAGTCATCCATTGAGGCCAGTCAATCAAGAAATGGAAAAAGAAAATTAAAAAGAAAAAAAGCAAAGAAATCAAAACAAAAAAACAAAAAAGAATAAAGTGAGAAAGCTNAAGATGAATAATAAAGTGCATGAGCTTCCTTTAATGGAATTGTTTAACACTTTACAAGGAGAAGGTTTTCATACAGGAAAACCAGCTACTTTTATTCGTCTGGCTGGCTGTGATGTAGGTTGCTTTTGGTGTGATGTTAAAGAAAGTTGGGATTCAAATTTGCACCCAAGTATTTCAGTAGATAGTATTATAGATCAAGCACTAAATTACAAAACAAAGTTTGCTGTTATAACTGGTGGAGAACCTACCCTTCACAACATAAATGTTCTAGTAGATAAACTTAAAGAAAAAAACTTTTATACTGCTATTGANACAGCAGGAACCAACCCGCTACCCATTAATATAGACTGGGTTTGTTTTAGTCCTAAGAAATTTAAAAATCCAATTCCTCAAACCTATCAGGTTGCGGATGAACTTAAAGTAATTATTTTTCAAAAAAGTGATTTGAANTGCGCTCTCGAGCATGAAAAAAAATTAACAAATAAAAATTGCAATTTGTATATTCAACCAGAATGGTCAAAAAAAGATAAGAACCTCCCATTTATTCTTGAATTTTTAGAACAAAACCCAAGGTGGAGATTATCGATCCAGTCCCATAAATTTTTAAATATTTCTTAATTTATGAATAAATTATTATTACTTATTTTTTCATTATTTTTANTTAATTCCTATTCTGGTCAAANTGCACTTTATTCTTCTTACAATAAGAAAGCAATCAAGCTTTACGAAAAAGCTTTANNNTGTTACCAAGATATTAGTCCTTTAAATGGGAAAGGAAACCTTAACGGTGCGGAAGAATATCTTCTAAAATCCTTATTAAAGGATTCAACATTTTCAGAAGCATATTTGCTATTGTCACAAATTAAAGTCAATATGGGAGATATTAATAGTGCGATTTTTTATAAAGAAAAAATGATGGTAGTTAATCCAAAAATTCCTCTTATTGAATTTTTTTACTTAGCAGGAATGCACATGGCTATAGGCAGTTATGAAAAATGTCTTGAAAATGCTTTAAGATATAAGAATTCTCCATTGGTTGATCAAAGATATGTGGGTAGAATTGATAAAATGATTGAGAATTGTCAATTTGCAATAGAAGCTATTAAAAATCCAGTAGATTTTAATCCAATAAATTTAGGAAGCTCCATAAATTCAGAGTTACCAGAATATTTTCCATCAATTACCGCTGATGATTCTACCTTTTTATTTACAAGAAGAGTAAATGATTTATCTGCACAAGGTGGAAGACAAGAAGAAATTTTTGTTTCGAAGAAAACACTAAATAACAATTGGTCTAATAGTTCTTTGGTAAGCAATGCTATAAATAGCAAATATAATGAAGGGGCACCTACTTTTAGCCCTGATGGTCAATACATAATTTTTGTGGGTTGTGAAACTGGGCCAAAAGGTGATTATCAATACGGTGGAGATAGAAAAGGCTACGGAAGTTGTGATTTATTTTACAGCCAAAATTATGGGACAAACTGGTCGAAACCCGTTAATCTAGGACCAAAAATTAATTCTAAGCATTGGGAAACCCAGCCATCTTTCTCTTCCGATGGAAAGACACTTTATTTTATTAGAGGAATGACTTACGACCGACAAAGAAGAAATCCCAATAATCAAGATATTTACGTTACTACTATTAGAGAGGATGGACAATGGACTATCCCAAAAAAAATATCTTCTAAAATAAATACACCATACAGAGAAGAATCTGTACAGATTCATCCTGATGGAAAGACGTTGTATTTTGCAAGCAACGGTCATCCAGGTATGGGAGGATTAGATATCTATATGTCTAGAAAATCAGAGGACGGTTCATGGTCTAAGCCCATAAATTTAGGATATCCTTTAAATACTTTTGCAGATGAAAATTCTATATTAATTTCACCTAAAGGTAATTTAGGTTATTTCTCATCCAACAGAGAAGGTGGTTTTGGGGATTTAGATTTATATAGTTTTATTTTAAATGATCAATTTAAACCACAGCCAATTACATATTTAAAAGGGAAAATTATTGATGCAGACACCAAACTAGCTTTGACAGCATCTTTTGAATTGTCAGATCTTGAAAAAGATAATTTAATTTCTCAAATGCAATCCAAACCTGGAAATGGTGAATTTTTAATTACCGTACCAAAAAACATTGATTTTGCTCTTCATGCTGAAAAAGAAGGTTATATGTTTTATTCTAGAAATATTTATAGAGATAATTTGAGTCTTTCAAAGGATGGGTTTTTAATAATTGAATTAGAAAAAATAAAATCAGGAACTTTTATTTTAGAAAATATTTTCTTTGAAAAGAGTAAGTCTAGTCTAAAAAAATCTTCTTTGGTTGAGCTTAATAAAGTTTTAAAATTAATGCAAATTAATCCAGATTTGAAGATTCAAATAAGTGGTCATACAGATAGTGATGGAGACGACGATTTTAACTTAGAATTATCTATTAACAGAGCAAAATCCGTAGTAAATTGGTTGATAGAAAATAATATTGATCAAAATCGACTTTCATTTAAAGGTTATGGAGAAACAAGACCTATAGAAGAAAATAATTCTATTATGAATAAAGCCAAAAATAGAAGAACTGAACTTACTATTATTGAATAATGCTAAATTTATATATTAAATGGTTTTAGATTTCATTAAAAATAAAATTAAAAAAACTTTTCCCTTTACTCATAACATACGTTATGATTTACAGACATTTAAAATAATGAAAATTGTTTTGGAAAAAGAATCAACCTTTGTAGATGTTGGCTGTCACAAGGGTGAAGTAATGGACCAAGCTTTAAAGTTTTCACCATATGGGAGACATTTTGCTTATGAACCTATTCCATATCTATACGAAGAATTAAAAAAAAAGTATAAAGATAATTGTGTTGTGAAAAACCTTGCTGTTTTTGATAGTTCGGGAAATTCTAATTTTCATCATGTAGTTTCTAATCCTGCATATAGTGGTTTAAAAAAGAGATCTTATCCAAAAGAAGAAAAGATAAGTAAGATTAAAATTAAGACTACTACTTTGGACGATCAGCTAATCAACGAGAGCAGGGTTGACCTAATAAAAATAGATGTTGAAGGTGGAGAATTTGGCGTATTAAAAGGGGCAGAAAAAGTTATAGAAAAATTTCATCCTGTTATAATTTTTGAGTATGGACTAGGAGCCTCTGATTACTACAACACAAGTTCTGAAGATATTTTTGTTTTTTTTGAAAATTCTAAATATTCTCTTTTCACTTTAAAAGGATTTATTGGAGAATCTCCACCTTTATTAAAAGAAAAATTCAATGATCTTTACCATAGAAATAAAGAATATTACTTTCTTGCAATGTTTAAAATTTGACAATTTTAAAGTACTCTTTATTCAAATTTTGCTGTACTTCTACTAGATAAATTCCAGTTTTAAAATTTTCTAAACTGTGTTTATAACTGTTGTAAATATATTTTTCAACTAATTTCCCACTTAAACTATATATTGATATTTTACTTCCAGTTTTAATATTTTTAAATTCTATAAAATCTTTGGTAGGATTTGGGTAAATCTTAGGCCTATTAACATCTATTTCACTATTACTAAGTAAGAGGTTGTTACTATAATTACTGTCCCACAATCCGTTATTGGTCTTAGATATGAATATATCTGTAACTCCATTATTGGTTTCTTGAGTATTGCCAATTGCTACAAACCCATTGCTATACTGGAGAGTGTCCAAACCTTTTACAATATCATTTATATTTCCTTTAATGTTGGAAGTTCCTACTTGAACCCATTGGTTATTTAACTCCGCATAAAAAATCTTATTACTTGAAAATTGGTGAATATTTGAAATTAGATAATAGTTGTTGGAACTAGGTTTTTTAATTACCTCTACGCAGGATTGTTCATTCTCAGAGTAATAATTGAAATTTGCATAATAAAGCTGATTTCCTGCAGTATCTATCCCTCCAACTAAATAATAAGTTTTTGGTATAATATTGGTTGGTTCCATTGTTTGAATACTTCCACAAAAAATAATCTGATTTCCTATTTTAGTGATTGACTTTCCATTACTTAGTATACTGTCACTGTAAAAATTCCATAAGGTATCTCCATTTTCTTTACAGCTATTTATCCATAAGGTAGGTTCAAGATTTATGTTGTAACTACTTCCAATACAAAATATCTTGCCATCTTCAGATTGGACAATATCTTCCAACTTGTCTTCTAAATTACCTCCATATGTTTTCATCCATAGAGAGTCTCCAAGTGAATTAATTTTTAGAACAAAACCATCTCCACTTACACTTCCATAGTTGTAGGTCTGCCCAACTACATAAAAATTATTAGGATCAATTTTAGATTTGATTATTTTATTACCAAAATCCCAATCATCTCCTCCATATCTCTTAGACCACTCTAAATCTCCATTTTTATCCATCTTAACAATAAAAACATCGTAATTTAAATTTTGACTATTGGAGTATCCACATGCTATAAAACCCGAGTCAGCAGTTTCAACAATACTCTTGCCATAATCAATATTCTGCCCACCAAATGTTTTGTGCCACATTACTTCTCCAAAATTGTTAGTTTTTATTATGTATAAATCTGTTAACCCATTGCCATAACTTTCTGTAGCTCCAATTGCTACAAATCCACTATCCGAACAAGAAATTATATTTTCGCCATAGTCATTTCCATTTCCTCCATAAGATTGAAAGAAAGTGCTTTGACCATTTGCATTTAAAAAACAAAGTATTAAAAAGAATATTGAAATATTTTTTTTCATCTAATTGTCCAATTTAAATTTAAAACTATTCCTAAAGATCTTCCTAAAGAAGGTATTAAACCTATGAAATTTTGAATAAAGATTTGCGTATTTATTTTATCAGTATTATAGGAGGTATTTATTCCCCATTGAAACTTATTGTATCCACCGTAACTTAAATTAGATCCATAATTTAATTTCTTTTTATTTCTAAAATTAAATCCAATGTAGGATTTAGGTAAATACTGTGAATTGTTTCTATAAAATGCTCCTGCAAATAGTTCTAAATTATTTATTGATTTTACAATATCGAATTTAACTTCAAATGGAGTAGTAGAGATAATTCTATTATTAGAAGTATATGGTTGAAATGGAGTAGAAATTTCACTACCCAAATTGGTAATATTGGTTATTTGATCAAATGAAAATCCAGAAAAAGAAAATGATGTGTCGTAATTAATAGTTTCAACATTGCTGTGAAGAAGCATTACTCCTAAATTTTTTACTTCTAGTTCATAATGTAAATTAGTGGTCTTAAAATCATCTTTTATTTTAAAATTTAATCCAAGACTATTTCCATTTTTTTTAAAAGAATTATTGGCGTTCCTAACAAAAGAAATATTTGGATTTACAACTACACTCCAATTGTAGTTATAGTTGAAATCAATAAAATCATTTTCTCCAAAACTCCCATTGTATTCTTGAAGAATATTACCAATCACTAACCCAAAAGAGAAATTTTCATAAAACTTACCAAAATTAAATAGTTGGTGATTTCTAAAATGAAAATTAGTATTTCCTATAGAAATTTGTTGATTTAAGGCTTCATTCCCCCTAAAAATCAAATCGTATAATCCTTGTTGATATTTTCCTGCTACACTAATTTTATTTTGTATAGAAAAATACCATCCATTTAGTTCATCATTTTCGTTGTATATATTGACTCCAAAGTTCATATCTGTTTCAAAACCTGACCTTTGATTTTTAGCAATTGAAAAAGAATTTCCTTTTTCACTTTCATTAATAAATCCGCCAAAGTATATTTTATTGAAAAAATTCACTGGTAAATGAGTGGAGCCAACAGAACTATAAAATGAACTAATTAGTTCAGCTTTGGCTATTTTTTTGGAAATAGAATCTCTGTTTAAAGAATAACAATTAAGCTGAGTTATTATTAAAAATAAAATAGTTAGATATTTCAATTCAAGTTAATTTTTGAATTTACATCCATATTTATACTATAATAAAGGTTCTGATTTCCAAGAATTGGAAAATAGTTTGTAGAATCAGGACTAGAAATAATTAGTTCTAATATTATTTTATTGTCATTTTGAAATTCAATTAGTAAATCATTTTCCAAATCCAGTTCATTTACTGAGTTTATTGCTTGAGTGAAGTTCCCTAAATTATCAACTTGACAATGATTGATACAAATAGGAGAGGAGTTTAGAATTTCGCCTGACATAAGTTTTAAATAGGCACAACATTTACAGGGAAATTCATTGGTAAAATCCAATTT
>PAST01000033.1 GCA_002713405.1 Crocinitomicaceae bacterium
TGTTGGATATTACTTCATAAATGGAACTTGTAATTCTGTTTTCTGTGGTTTATTTTGTTAGTCAATAAGTAAGTGGTTCTTAGCTTTCTTAGCTTAACTAAGTCAACTTTTTCTCACTTTAATTGTTTATTTAAACTTATAAAATGAAAAATAGTTTAATAATTAAAATTCTTGGAACGACGCATTTTGCACTCGGCAGTATGTTGATTGGTATGCTTGTGTTTGGAGGTGAAATGTGGATGGAGCAAATGAATATAAACTTAAAGACTTTAAAGGCTATTCAAGGGACCGCTGATGTTGTTGGTGCTTCGCACATTGGTATAGGTCTACTGTTATTTTTCTGCAGTTCAATAAAAGACCTAAATTCTATTAAAAAAGTATTGGTTGGTGAACTTGGGCTTATAGCCTGTATGTTGTGCGTAGCATTTTTTAATACGTTTTCAACGTACTGGGCACCTGAGCTTCCTGGCTACAATGGTCCGCCTCCACCATTTTGGTTTATTCTTGGTTTAAATCCAGTCTTATGTATCTATGGCTACTATAAAGGGAAATAGTCAAATAATACAATAAAAAAGGACTTAAAATTTTAACCTCCCTTTGCTTTCTTAACTAAGTCAACTTTTTTCTAAATTCATAGTTAACTAAAATTAAAAACTATGAAAGACACAATTAAAAATTCAATAATAGGAGCATTTGCAATATTTGGTTTAGTAACTCTTATATCAAGTTCTAATAATGCCCCAACTGTAATTCATGAAGGAACAGCAACCCCCAAATATCAACTTATTCCAACAAAAGATGGTAATTCTGTTTATAAGTTAAATAAAGAAACTGGAGAAGTTTGGGTTAGAGAATTATTGGGTCTTTTCCGTGAAGTGGGACACAAACAAAAAAAAGAGTAGAATTACTTTAAATACTTTTTCTTTAAATACTTACGATATTCCTTTTCGGCAATGTCTATGAGCTTGGTATAATCATCTTTATTATAGAGGTCTTTATTTTCTGTAATGGTTTTTATAAACTCGTGGACATTCATTAGTCTATGAATAAGGGTAGGTCTATATGGTTAGTACCATCACCACCATGTTTAATATACAGCTCTCTCTTCTGTTCATCAGTAACTACTTCACCAGCTCCTACAATAAACTCTTGTTCTAAATACTTGGGGTTTTCTATAGTCATGTCAATTGCTGGTCTACTGTAGAAGAAAGACATTGCTTTCATTCTTACATCAAACTTCTTATATGCATCCAATGTTTCAAAGTCTCTTTTCATATCTTCTATATTGAAAAGCATCTGTTGCAGCTCCAGCTTCTGCACGTCTGTTGCTTTGTTCTTAGATCCTTGTGGCCTTCCTTTACCTAGTTTGTTTCCTTTTTGAAATGGCATATCTATGTTTTTTTCTATGTTTGTTTTTCATGGCTAATGGTGATGTAATTTCTATTTCTATCAATTTTGTTTTTACTCTATTTATATTATATCTCATTATTAAAGGTGCTATTAGTATTTGGAGATGGTTTATAGACCAACATTAAAAGGAACTACTAACCCAGACCATTCACCACACATTCACCAAAAAAATATTAATTATTAAATAAAAGAAGTTGTACTACAACATGTATATAACAGAGGAAAATATATTTAACTGGAATAAATTACGATTAAAAAATACTAAGAATTTTGGAGTGAACCACATTATGAGTCAGGTGCTCTAACCAACTGAGCTATGGGCCCCTATATAAAGCATACTTTATATAGGTCTGCAAATTTGCAAAAAAAAATTAATTACTTTAGATTAAGACCAAGAATTATTTACTCCAATCTCAATGTAATTCCTCTAATTAACGATCTTCCTGACATAATTCAATCAAAACGCCACTAGTAGACTTAGGGTGAAGGAAACAAATAAGTTTATTATCTGCACCTTTCTTAATGTCCCCAATAGTTTCAAATCCCAAGTTTTTAAGTCTTGCTAACTCAGAGTGAATATCTTCTACATGAAGTGCTAAATGGTGCATGCCTTGCCCTCTTTTATTAATAAACTTTTTAATTGGACTATCTTCCTCAGTTGCNTCCAGTAACTCAATTTTAGATTCGCCTAACTTATAAAAATAAGTTTTCACTCCCTCGGATTCAACTAATTCAGTTTTATAGGATGTTGTGCCAAATAGTTTTTCAAAAATTTCATTGCTTTTTTTAGAGTTTTCTACAGCAATTCCAATATGTTCTATTTTTTTTATCATCATTTCTAATTTATGAATTTAAGACCACTTATTGAATATTAAAAATAGATATAATTGAAAATTATATTTAAAGAACAATTCTTTTATAAATAAACTTTTGAAAACTCTGTAAATAGCAGTATTTTCACGGAAATTTAATTTACATTTTATGTTTGGGCTTTTTAAAAAAAAATCAGAAAAAGATACTTTACTGAAAAAGTACAACGCTTTAACTGAAGAAGCTTATAAGTTATCCCATTCTAACAGATCAGCAAGCGACCGAAAAACTAAAGAAGCCAATGATATTCTAGATAGAATAAAAGTATTNGAATTGGGAGAAAACAAATAAGTTTTTCCTGAGNGTGTTTTAAATTTATAATTCCCTATGAAAGACCGTGATCTTGCAGAAAGAATACTAAAAGTTATTAGAGAACATCCTGATTATAGCTATAATTACAAGCAAGTAGCCGCGGTTCTGGGGGTTAAAGATGCATTTATAAGAAAAAGAATTGTTACCCTTCTACAGCAACTTGCAAAAAATGGAGTTTTGAAGNAAATAGAAAGAGGGAAATACCAAGTAAAGGAANGCAATAAAGAGCTAGTTGGCCANATACAGACGGTAAGTAAAGGGGGTGGGTATTTTATGTCCCCAAAAATTGAAAAAGATATTTATATACATTCCTCCAATCTTAAAAATGCTCTNAANGGAGATAAAGTNATTATCAAAAGTAGTNTGTATAAAGGGAAAGAAGAAGGAAGAGTTTTGAAAATAATTGAACGCGTAAAAAAAGAATATATTGGTGTTATAGAGATTTCTGAAAAATTTTGCTTTTTCATTCCTGACGATAGAATGGTGAAAACACATTTTTTTATTGAAAAAAAACATATTAATAAAGCCAAAAATGGACAAAAAGTAAAAATTAAATTTCTTTCCTGGCCTAAAAATGCAAAAAGCCCTCATGGGGCAGTTACAGAAATTGTAGGTAATCCCGGAGAAATAAATGTTGAAATGAATTCTATTCTTTCGGAATTTGGATTTCCAACTAAATTCTCAAATTCTGTAATAAAAGATTTAGACTCTATTCCAAATCCAAATTATGACAAAGAGGCTAAAAAGAGAAGAGATTTTAGAAAAGTGACTACTCTAACTATTGACCCTGTTGACGCTAAAGATTTTGATGATGCATTGAGTTTCAAAGAGTTAGATAATCAAATAACTGAAATAGGTGTTCATATTGCAGATGTGGGACATTTTGTAAAAGAAAAATCTATTATTGACAATGAAGCTTTTCAAAGAGGGAACAGTGTGTATTTAGTTGACAGAGTAATTCCAATGCTGCCTGAAAAACTTAGTAACGTTTTATGTTCTTTAAGACCAAAAGAAGATAAATTAACATTTTCGGTAGTNTTTAAAATCAATAAAGAGGGGGAGGTTCTAGACACTTGGTTTGGCAAAACAGTCATCCACTCTAACCATAGATTCACCTATGAAGAAGTACAAGAAATTATTGAAGGCAAAAAAAATACTTTCTCCAACGAAATTAATACTCTAAATACATTAGCTAAAATTATTCGTTCCAAAAGACTGGATAGTGGAGCGCTGAATATTGAAAGTTCCGAAGTTAAATTTCAACTTGATGACAAAGGAACTCCAATAGGAACCTACATGAAGGTTTCCCAAGAAGCTCATCAGTTGATAGAAGAGTTTATGCTTCTTGCCAATAAACATGTTGCAATTAAAATGGGCAAGGCAGCTAAAAATAAACTTGTTTCTCCATTTATTTATAGAGTTCATGATGATCCAAATGAAGAAAAGCTCAATGATTTAAAAATATATTTAAAGTCAATGGGTTATGAAATAATAAGAANNAAAAACAAGCCTATTTCTTTTTCTTTAAATGAAGTAATGCTAAAAGCAAAAAAAAGAAAAGAAATACATTTAATCTCTCCCATGATTATTAGGTCAATGTCTAAAGCTATTTACAGCTCTAATAATATAGGACATTATGGTTTGGCATTTCAATATTATACCCATTTCACTTCACCAATAAGAAGATATGCAGATTTAATTGTACACAGAAAGTTAATTAAGTCTTTAGAAGAAAAAAATGNCCATAGTAAAGATCAATTAGAACATACTTGTAACCACATTTCTAAAATGGAAAAACAGGCAGTAGAAGCAGAAAGAGCTTCAATAAAATATATGCAGGTGGTTTTTCTAAAAGAACGTATAGGACAACAATTTACGGGGGTTATTTCTGGACTTACAGATTGGGGTATATATGTTGAAATAAATGAAAATAAGTGTGAGGGTATGATTTCTTTAAACTCCATGAAGGACGATCAGTATTATTACGATTCTGAGAAAAAATCAACTACAGGTTATAAGACAAGAAAAACCTATAAAATGGGTCAAGAGGTGAAAATAATTGTCAAAAAAGCTGATTTACATAAAAGGCAAATAGATTTTAAACTTATTAACTAGTTCTTTATAAAAGACTTTATGATAATTTCTTCTTCTTGTCTTAATCTTATAGAATAATAGCCTTTACTAAGTTTTGAAGTATTTAGATTAANACTATTTGAATTACTTTTTTTATTAGAAAAAACTTGCTTTCCCATAATATCAAAAACAAAGATCTCTGAAATTATTTTATTGCTATAAACTCTTAAATTGTTATTGGTTGGATTTGGGAAAATAGAAATCTCATTCTTATTAGGTGAATTTATTGAGGTAGTATTTTCATAGGAAATATTGATATTATCAATATACAAATCGTTTCCTCCTCCTGATTCAAATTCAAATTTGAATCTAAAATTTTGAACACAAATTGGTCCTACTATGCTTGTAATATTAGCTTCTCTCCAGTCACCAAAAGAGGGTAAAAAGTTATTTTGATCTATTGCAGTAGCTAGTTGGCTGTACGGTAATATCTTTCTTACCGACCATGTTTTTCCACAATCATTAGATGCCAAAACTTTCAGATAATCGGTGTTGGAAGTGTTTTTTCTAGCAAAAGCATATTTAAAGTTGAAATATACTTTATTAGAATCTGATAAATCAAAGGTTTTACTTTCTAAAATNTGTTTTGTTCCTTCAGCAACNCCATTATTTTGAACTTTTAAACAGTAAGAGCCATTGTAAGAAACCTCATCTGTAACTGACCAATTCCCAATATTAGATATCCATTCTGGAGAATTAAAATTAATATTTTCAAANCCCTCNTAAAAAGGCAATTGTTCTCCNTTNTAATCCATTACAATAANTGCATCNTTTTTAAGTTCNGTTAANAAGTTNATNCTATCNCCNGAAGNAGTTAATGAAACATCNAANACNCCNGNNGATGGATAAGTNGTATANANATTTTCTAANTTAGAAACACTCGGNNNTGCNCNNGNAAAANNCCAACTCCATGAAANTGGATTGTGGTAAGANTAATCTTGAAAATANAAACTATCNCCAGAGCAAGTAATNTATCTATTAGCGAAAAAATCAGCTTTGCAAAAAGGGGCTGTTGTATCTATNCCNGTTGCTAAATGATTTGCNGNAGTAATTAAATTGGATCTNCCCCCAAGACNNGAAGTNANNGCTGTTCTCATTCTTGCTTTTTGACCTAANGTAAACATCTTTCTACANGGNCTGTANTCCATNTGNTTNTCAATATTAGNAACTGAGCCACANGTTGTTTCATTNTAATTNCACCANTGAGACCCAATNGTATTTGGNGTNTCTGCNACTCCGTCATCNGAACTNCAATTGGAAGCCAGCCCTGGTTCATTAGTGCTTCCCCAGGTGTGTGGTAGATTTAACCAATGGCCAACTTCATGAACAAATGTTTTACTTCTGGATGGATTCCCGGTTCCAATACTTCCACAATAATCATGTCTTAACCATATTCCATTGTTCATAGTATTTCCAAAAAATGAGGAAGGATAATAGGTATAACCAGCAATACCTGTTCCTACTGAACCACAAACAAAAACATTTAAATATTGGTCTCCAGGCCAGTTTCCTTGAAATACATCGTTATACATCATAACATCATCTACCTGATCTGATCCGTTAATGTCCCCATTATTGTATGAATAAATACTTTGTGTCATTGTAACTCCACTAAAACAAGTTCCGTCAGGTGCCTTGGTAGCCAAAACAAACTCAACTTCAATATCTGCAATTAGTGGTTTAAATAATGAGTCAACAGTAGCCGTATCCGCTCTAAGAGCTCTTAAATCTCTATTTAGAATTGCAAGAGCATCCAGAACCTGTGATCGGTCAATTTTCTCCACTCCATTATTGTGAACAACATGAAAAACAACTGGTATTTTATACAAAACACCCTTATTTTGAGCTCCAGATGAATATTGAGTATTGGAACTGATTCTTTGTTCTTGGTCATATAAACTCTTAAAAGTCGAATCTTTTAATAATTTGGATAATATTATATGTTGGCCACAAGAAAAATCTTGCGACTGGGCAATAAAACTAGTATTTTCAGAAAATGAAATTATTGATACTAAAAATAGAGTTCTAAATAGTTTTTTCATAAGAATTCCGAAGTTAAAAAAAAACCTTTACAGAACCGGCTTTTCTTAAGAGATTATAATGTTATAAATAAATACTAAAAATGGAGTTATTAGTGTATTGTTCTAATATGTTTTAAAATATAAAACATATATTTAACCCATCTTAAAAGTAATTCACTTTTAAGCAATCTGAATAAATTCTTCCTCAATTAATGGATCTCCTTGGTATTTTCTAAATAACTGAATTGTGGCAACAACATCTTTTTCACAATAGTGAATAATTCTATCTAAATCTTTATCCTGATAAAAGACTTTAGCTACTTGCCCACCATCCATATCGTCTTTTGGGGTTGGTATTTTAAAAATATAGGTCAGCAAATCTAAGGAAGTGTAGTTTTTAAAATCTCCAAATTTCCATAGTTCCATAGTGTCTAAATGTTTTATTTCCCAAGGTTTTTTCCCAGAAACATTTAGTATATAAGGAATTTTTAAATTGTTAATTAAAATCCTTCTACATAAAAAAGGGATGTCAAACTCTTTCCCGTTATGGGCACACAACAAGAAGTCTGGACTATTGTAATAGCTATTTAAAAGGTCCAAAAATTCCTGAAGAAGAACTATTTCGTCTTCATTTGCTATGCTTTTAATGCGAATGTGTGTTTCCCCCTCTTTTTGCATAACAAATCCTAGAGATATACAAACTACTTTTCCAAATTCAGCATAAATTCCAGCTTTTTCGTAGACTTCTTCTGCATTTAAATTCTCTCTCTGCTGTAAAAATCTTGTTTTTCTATCCCATAGTCTTTGCACTCTTTCATCTAACTCGTTGTAATCAAAAGTTTGAGGAACAGTTTCAATATCAAAAAAAAGAATCTTACTGTAATTGATGTTTTTAAGCATAGTTATTTCTTATCTATCCAATTAATTTTGAACAAAATCTTAAATTTTTTTTTGAATCTTCGCTTTAACTCTTCCATATCAATTTCTTGATTAGTTTCTTTTTGCAATGAGGTTACAGTTTTATCTTCAATTCCGCAAGGAACTATGTGCTTAAAATAATCCAAATTAGAATTTATGTTAAACCCTATCCCGTGCATGGTAACCCAACGACTACATTTCACCCCAATTGCACAAATTTTTCTAGGAGAATCTTTATCGGCATCTACCCAAACTCCAGTAAATCCGTCTATTCTTTGTCCAGTAACTCCATAATCTTTGAGTGTTAAAATCACAGATTCTTCCAAAAGCCTTAAGTATTTATGGATGTCTGAAAAAAAATAATCTAAGTCTAAAATAGGATATATTACCAATTGTCCTGGCCCGTGATAAGTAATATCTCCACCTCTGTTAATTTTATAAAAACAGATATTCTTTTGTTTTCTCTGTGGGCCATCGATAAGAAGATTTTTCAAATCTCCACTTTTCCCTAAAGTATAGACATGGGGGTGTTCACAAAAAATTAAATAGTTTTTAGTAGGTTTTCTATCTTCAGGAAACTTTCTGTTTTTTATTTTCAACTTAATAGTCGAATCAAATAACTTAGTCTGATAATCCCAACATTCCTTAAAGGCTATTAGTCCTAAATCCTCTAATTCAACCTCGGGGTGGTTCATATCTTTGCTAATTCTGCCTTTAAAAAGTTAATTACTTCTACTTCTATATCGTCAACTTTGTAAAGTTCTGCTAAGTAAACCGATATCCAATCTCCCAATAAAACATGGTAAAAAGTTTGAGCGAGGAAAGAATCACCTTTTGCAGGAAATTCTAGAACAGTAGAAGTGTGTTTTTTAAAGATGTCTTTACATATATCAATCCTAATCGAAGAACGTGGGTGCTCATAAGATGATCTGAAAATTATTACTGCATATTCTTCTTTTCCACCAGCCCAGCCAACAAGTTCATTGTGGTTCATTTCAGGGAAAACATGTGCCCATCCCAATGCTTTAGAATTTTCATTAATCTGCTGTTTGAATCTTACTATTACACCCTCCATTGAGGATTCAGAATAAGTTACAAATGTTTTATTTTGCAATGCTTTGGCAGTTTGCTTCGCAGTAGAAATTATATCCTCAACCTCTTTATCTAAGAGGGCTACTGTTGCTTTGGTCTGCTCTACATAATCGTTGTTGATAAAACCATAATGATTGAAAAGAAATAGTTGCTGAATAACAGAATATGTAAGCATAGCTCTTGGTGAAAATGCTTTTGGTAAAATTAAAAGGTTATAGTCGTTTTCCTTGGCAATTTCAGCAAGTTTTCCACCATGAGTGATACAAGCAATTTCAGAATTTGCTTCCTGAGCAAATTTTAATGCTTCAAGGGTTTCCTCGGTATTTCCAGAAAAACTTGAAACAATAACCAANGTNTTTTNATTNATAAATTTTGGCATNGTGTAATCGTTNTTNATNACNGCTGGNATTTTNNGTTGATCGGCTACTATTTGAGTAGCAATTTTNCCGCCTATACCAGAGCCACCTAGNCCAGTAATTACAATGTTGAAAATTTGGTTTTTAGANGGCTTCAAATTGGACTTTTTACCAATTTCTAATGCTTCTGATAATTGTGCTGTAAATTGTTTTACTAGTCTTCTCATTTATATTTTTTANATAGTTGCAATACATTTTAATTCTATTGCAATTGGTGTTGGTAAAGATTCAATTGCAACAGTTGTTCTACANGGTTGATTTTCTTTGAAATATTTAGCGTAAATCTCATTAAACTTTTTAAAATCTCTTTTCATATCCACTAGAAAAACGGTAATATCTACTAATTTTTCCCAAGATGATCCGCTTTCTTCTAAAATAGTTTTTACATTTTGAAAAACACTGTGACATTGAGCTTCAAAATCAAATGTTTTAAAATTCCNATTGTGATCTAACTCCAACCCTGGAACAAAAGAATCATTGGCGTCTGAGTTTGCTTTTCTTGGTCCAACACCAGAGAGAAATAATAGGTTACCTACTTTTCTAGCATGTGGNTANANCCCNACTGGTTTAGGTGCTTTTTCGGAATTTATTTGTGATGANTCCATAAAATCTTTAATAATTAACTTCGAAATTAGTCATAACTTATACATACATTGGTAGTTTCCGTAAAAAAGTTCAATGCATAACTTCCTCCCTCTCTGCCAATACCTGATTCCTTCATCCCGCCAAAGGGAGTTCTCAGGTCTCTTACCAACCAACAGTTTATCCAAACAATTCCTGAATCTAATTTTAATGACATTCTATTTGCCCTTTTTAAATCTGAAGTCCAAACTATACTGCATAAACCATACTTAGTACTATTTGCAAAATTTAAAACTTCTTCTTCGCTATCAAAGGCTGTTAAAGTTACGACAGGACCAAAAATTTCTTCTTGATTTGTTGAGCAATCGTAGCTAAGACCTTCAAAAACAGTTGGCTCTAGAAAATATCCATTAGAGCACCTACCTTCNGGGATAAATCTATTTCCTCCAGCTAATAGAATTCCTCCCTCTTTTTTAGCAATTTCAATATGGGTTAGAACTTTTTCCATGTGTTGCTGTGAAACTAAAGCNCCAATTTTTGAAGATTTTTCTAATGGATCTCCAATTGTTAACCTCTTTACTTTTTTAAGAAATTTTTCTTTAAAAACCTTGTAAATTTTTCTCTCTACAAAAATTCTTGAACCACACAGACAAATTTGACCTTGGTTAGAAAATGAGCTTAAAACAGAACTGGAAACAGCTTTTTCTAAATCACAATCTGCGAAAATAATATTTGGGTTTTTCCCNCCTAATTCTAAACTTAATTTTTTAAACATTGGGGCAGCAACTTCTGCAATTTTTTGGCCTGTTAATGTTCCTCCAGTAAAAGAAATAGCTTTAATATTTGGATGTTTGGTAATTTCGTAACCCACTTTTGTTCCTAAACCATGAACAATATTTAAAACTCCTTTTGGCAAGCCAGCATCTATACAAATTTTTGAAAACAAGAAAGCTGTCATTGGAGTAATTTCAGAAGGCTTTGCAACAACAGTATTTCCTGTGGCTAAAGCAGGTGCGATTTTCCAAGTAAATAAATAAAGTGGCAGATTCCAAGGAGAGATGCATCCAACAACTCCAATGGGCTTTCTTAAAGTGTAGTTAATAGCCACTTGACTCATTTGGTGGCTTTCAGAATTTTCATGTATAATAGCGCTAGCAAAAAAAGACATATTAGTAGCTGCTCTTGGGATATCTACTTTCTTTGCAAGAGCCAAAGGTTTTCCGTTATCTACAGATTCCGCAAAAGCTAAATCATCTTGTCTCTCTAGAATCAGATCTGCTATTCTTTGTAAAACAATAGCTCTTTCCTTTATGGTTGAATTATTCCATATTTGAAATGCATTTTTTGCTGCTTTTTGAGCATTCTCTACATCTTCTTTGGTGGAATCTGGAATTAAACTATAAACTTCTCCAATTGATGGATTATAGTTATCCAACCACTGTTTGTTCAAGGGTTCTACTAGCTCTCCGTTGATATAATTAAATATTTTGTCCATATTATTGACAGCGACTATATGCGCGTTGAAATTTTATTTGTTCTGACTCGCTTTTTTCCAATTTATTTAAAATGTCAATATATAAAACATTACAAGAGTCTGTCCAAAAATTAATCTCTAATTCTTCTTGTGCTCTGTGCAATTGAGTATAACAGTTGCATAGTTTTTCTGCCAGTGGATGTTTTTCCTGACAAGAAAAAAATAAAGCTGAAAATATTATTATACAAAGGAAATGTCTCATATAATCTAAAATTAGTTATAAAATTCAGGTTTATACTTAATAATTGTAATCAAATTAGAAACTAAGTCTTGGGATAAAATTGTTTTTAATATTAAAGTAGAGGGATCGTATAAAAGTTCTTTGTGAGTTACTCTTACGGTGTCTTTGTATTCATCCATGAAAGTGACGTTGCCCCACTCATCATAATCGTACCTAAGCTCCTTTATTGGAGTTTCATTTTCATTGTTAAAATATTGAATAGATTTTAAAAGTCCTCTGTCATTGTAATTGTATTTTTCATACTTAGTGTTATTAGAAATTAATAGTCTAGTATGAATTTTGGATAAGTAATTAAAACTATCGTAATAGTAAATTTGTCGTTGGTAAGGTCTACCGTTGCTATTTAATGTGGTCACCTCAATGGTAGAGTCTTTGTTTTCATAAAGGTAACTTTCTTCAAATATTTCATACTTCTCTTCTAACTTAAAATTCATTTTACTTTTAGAAGCATTTTTTTCTCGTGAATATGTCTTATTAATTAATTTTCCTAGATCATTATATTTTTTACTGTAAGAGTAAAACCCATAAGAGTCACTCACTCTAAAAATAGTGTTCTCATTTTTTATATTGTATTCATAAAATGTAAATGTTGTATCCGATTTGCTTTTGGTATTTGAAGACAAATAATGAATAGTTAAATTTCCTTTTTCATTAAAGATGTAAGTCTCTTTTTTACCAGAGCTTTTAATAGTGCCAAGTTCTTTTTTCGAAGAAATTGTTCCTGTAATAGACTTTAATTTAACAGATCTAATATATTTTTCATTAAAAAAAGGTGTCTCAGTAAAAATTTGACCTGACTCATTATTGATCATTTGAGCAAATAATTGATTAATAGAAAGACAAAATAACAGCAAAATAAATCTATTCATATTTCTAAATTTAGTGCTTATTTAATTGTTAAAACAGCAGGTAGACAAAGTTTGTCATTGCAAATAAATATATTTTTTTTGTTGGGGTTATACTTTTATTTGAAAATTGGTAAATCTGTTGATTAATTGTATCCATTAATTTGTGTGGAAATAGGTTTCAGCATAAAGTGAAGTTGTGTTTGGCATTAAAACACAATTTAGAGGCCATCCTCCGTTTCTTATAATTTCCATTATAAAATCCGTGTTAGGATTACCCATATCCAGATGTTCTTCCCTNNATACTTTAATAGAAAGAAAGTTCTGGTTCATAAAACTTGCGATTGGCTGATTGTTGAATGTTTCTTTGTCCATAACATGACACCAACGGCANCNGGNAAAAACCAATACTAAGGATAATTAACTTATTTTCCAATAAGGCAATATCAAGAGTTTTCTTTGACCAAGTTTTCCAGTGAATTGGATTTTGGGCATGGTGTTTTANATAAGCACTATTTAAGCTCTTTAATTCATTCATTGTTGTAATCATCTAATAGCTCTTTTAANTCCGATAAAACCTGACTCTGTAAATGTTTAGGAGAAATAATTTTACAATCTTTTCCAAAGCCCATAAGTAACATTTTAAGCTCGTAAGTAATTAATAAATGGAANGAAAAAAGATGGTTCCCATTAGACTTTATTTCCTTTATTTCTTGGGANTGATGAATGGGTTGAGATTCTAAATATTTGGACAGTATTGGCTTGGTTTCAATCACTATTTCGTTGGGGAGTTCATTAAAAACAGTNATGCCAATAGAATGCTTAAAATAATTGTCAGGTGAGAATNGTGTGTCNACCGTGAATTTTTGCTCAAGAACTATTGGGTCATAAATTCTGTCTAATGCAAAAGTTATGACTTTATTTTTAAGTTCGCTTTTACCTGTTAAATACCACCTATTTCTATACTCTTTTAAAAGATATGGATGAACTCTTCTAACTGTTTTTTCATTCTTAGAGTAGTTAAAATAATTGAACTGTACAGTTTTTTTGTTTTTTATTGCCTCTAAAAAAAGCTCTAAGTTCTCATTTCCTCTTAAGGTAGGTAATGTTTCAAATTGAATAACTTCTTCTTCTTGGNAATTACTGTTTGAAGAGCTAATAGCACGGTCTAATATTTTTTGAATTGCGAATTCATATTGACTAAAAAGACTCGTNTTTTTAAATTGGTGAAGTATGGTGGAAGCTGCTTTTATTGCGTTTACATCTTTTTCGGTAAGAGGCACATCGTCCATAGAAAAATCTTTTTCTGTATAAAAATATCCTCTGTCTTTTTTACTGTATGCAATCGGTGCATCGTGATCCATTCGCATAGCAAACAAGTCTTTTTCAATTGTAGAGNCGCAAATATGAGTTCCATCACTNNTNCCGAAAATTTCGTCTTCACAAAGCTGTCTCAAATCTTTTTTACTTGGAAAAGGATTGTAGTCGTTACGAATAGCTCTATCAATAATTCTGTACCTTAATAATGCGTTTTTAATTGCTGGCATAACATCAAAATTGGAAATATATAAATGGTTGTAAGCTAGTAGAAGCAATTTGATACATAAAAAATACTGCAACAAAACAAACTCCCAACTGTACTAAAACTGGAGAATTTGAAAATTTGTCTCTATACCAAAATTTCCAGTCTTCAGGAACAAAATGAATTAAAAATCCTAGTATTATCACTAAAAAAACATTACTGTAAACCAACAAAACATCAGAAATTAAACTCCATTCAAAATTAAAAATTAGCTGGTTTAGAATTTCATTAGCAGTAAACCATTCTGAAATTATATTGTGGCCTTCATCCATTTGATCCCATGAGTTATTGGAACCTGTTCTAAACCAAATTCTAGTAAATGTCACAAAATTAAAGGTAATTATTACTCCTAAAATTTTATTCCACCACTTAGATTTATTTTTCCAAGGGCTAATATTTTTCCATAATTTATAAACTACTATTCCAATTCCATTTAATCCTCCCCAAAGAACAAAATTCCAACTTGCTCCATGCCAAAGTCCTCCAATTAACATGGTAAGCATAATGTTAATATTGGTTAAATACCATTTGTTAAATTTTGGGAAAATTTCACCTAAAAGTAAAGTGGTAAAGATGACTGAAATAATTCCAAAAAGAAGTGCTAAAGATCCGCTAATTAAATAAATAAAAATAACAATCAATGAAAGTGCTACATAACTAAAAATAGATCCTCCNCTATTTCCCCCCATAGGAATGTATAGATAGTCTTTTAACCAAGAGGATAAAGAGATGTGCCACCTTTTCCAAAATTCACCACAATTATCTGCTTTGTATGGGGAATTGAAATTTTTTGGCAACCTAAAGCCAAGCATCAATGCTATTCCAATTGCTATGTCTGTNTAGCCAGAAAAATCTGCATAAACCTGTAGTGAATATCCATAAAGAGCCATTAGGTTTTCAAATCCCGAAAACATAACTGGATTGTCAAATACTCTGTCTACAAAATTTACTGCAATATAATCTGCTAATAAAAACTTCTTTAAAAGTCCATTTATTATCCAAAATAATGCAAGNCCAAATTCTTTTTTAGTAACCTTATAAGGTTGGTAAATTTGANGGATGAATTCTGAAGCTCTTACAATTGGCCCAGCTACTAACTGAGGGAAAAAAGAAACATAAAAGCCAAAGTCAAAAATACTTTTAACTGGAGATAATTGTTTTCTATAGATGTCAATTGCATAAGACATGGTCTGAAAAGTATAAAAGGATATTCCAATTGGTAATAATATTTGATCTACTCTAAAACTTGATCCTGTAAATTGGTTGGTAAATAATGCAAAATGATTTATTGGATGCCACTGCGAGCCAATAATTGAGTTAAATGAATCAGCAAAAAAGTAAGCATATTTAAAATAAATTAAAATAATAAGGTTAATAGAAACACTTAATCCGAGAAGAATTTTTGCATTTAACTCCTTTTTAGAAATATAGATTGCTTTGCCAATATAAAAATCTGCAAGGGTGGAAAAAAGTAAAATAGAAAAGAAAAAACCGCTTGTTTTGAAATAAAAAAAGAGACTTGCTAAGAATAGAAAAATACTTCTTATACGCATTTTGCTATGTATTAAACCATANCCAATTAACACGAATAAAAAGAAAATCCAAAAAGGATACTCAGTAAATATCATNGGGTGTTCTGAGTAAGATAAAAATGGTGAAAACAACCATTCTGAAAATTTATTTAAAGAAAAATCATCCATTCTTGGTGGTATATTTTTTATATGCCTCCATGAAGGCTTCAAATAGCAAATCTCCAATCAAATTATAACCTTTATAGTTAAGATGCAATAAATCTTTTTTAGCTAAGTCGTCCGAGTACCACTTTTGAATAGAGTTGAGCCCTCCCATTATTTCAAACATGTCCCATACAGCTAATTTTTTAGCTTTGGCAAGACTAAACATTNCTTCTTTGGCTTCATAAACTCTTTTATTTGGGTATTTTCGATGGTAATAGCTGTCGTTATTGGTTGTAAATAAAATTGCAGCCTCTGGGTTTATAGAATATATTNTTTGTATTAAAGTATCGTAATTTTTAGTGTACGATTCTTTTGAAAAATCATTTTCGTAGGCGTCGTTAATACCAATTGAAAATATTACCAAATCTGGTGGCATTAATTCCAACTGCTTTTCTAAATTCGTACACCTTAAATAACTTGGGACACTTGCCCCGTTTACCCCTATAGAATGGTAGGAAATCCCGTGCTTATTATTATCAAAACAAAATCCAAATAAAGAAAATTTTGATTCAATATTTTGTTTTTTGACAATAGAAAAAGACAAAGAATCAACAGCCTTAGAAAGTTGGTAATTAATATGCCCTTCTAACTTTTGGGAGCTAATTAGAATAGTAGAATCTAATATCAAGGTGATGTCATAATTGTTACTTGAGTCTTCAAAAAACAGATCGATTTCCTGAAAGGAGTTAAACTNATTTGTTGGGTTTTTATACCAAATATTAATTGTAGACGAAGAGTCTAAAAGTTCTGCTCTTNCACCTAGCAATCCGAAAGGCCCCTTATGATGATTAACAGAATTTCTGTACCCTTTCCATTTTCCAGAATGGGAAGAGGTAATTATTGGAGATCCATTAGACTTAATTAATCTAAAAGGGAAAAAGAATCCTCTTCCGGCATTATTAAATGGTAAAGAATGTTGAAAGTTTTCTCTTAAATTATTNGACCAAATATCGGCCTGTATATGAGATCCTCCAAAATGGTAAATATTTAAATTTTCATTTCCATTTTCGTAGAGNCTNTCTAGTTTCCTAAAGAATTTATTCCATTTTTTATTTCCATAGATTTTTATGTGGTTAAGCTCTTGGTTTATATATGGATATTTGTTATAATTAATTGCATTAAATTGAGCAATAAAACTGAATGGAATTAACACTGTAAAACAAAAAATGAACCTTANTTTCTTATTCATCTTTTTCTTTTAAATAGTTTTCATAGTCTACCATAAAATCTTCAATAAAATAATCTGCTATTTTCTTTGCCCCAGCATTGGTAAAATGGATATAATCTCTGGCAGCTAGAGAGGGCTTTTTGTTTACCCACTCTTGAATTGAATTTTCTCCACCCATATTTAAATACATATCCCAAAAAAATGAATTTGTTTCAAAAGCAGCTTTTTTAAGTGCGCTAATCACNTCTTCAAGNATAGGNTAAGTAATAAATTTCGTCTTTTGTTTTTTNGCCATATCAGCTGGGCCAATAACAANTACTANCGCATTGGGNTTAATTCGTTTTAGTTTTAAGATTTGTTTCTTAAAATAGCTGCCATATTTTTCAGCTCTGTCTTTAGATTTTATATATGGAATAGTGTTGCCCCCAAACTCTAGTATTAATAAATCTGGAGAAAGTAATTTATGCATTTGACTTAAAGAGCTATAGTCTACTTTTGAAAACTCTGTNCCAGAGGCGCCCCTTAATGGAATATTATCCACTACAACGCCTTTTTNCCCTTCCAAAGAAATTCCAAATATTATAGGTGAAGCATTGGAGCTGAATTGAATATCCATTGATTTAGGCGCCTTAGAAAAGTTCATTTTTTTCAAAGTTATATCTGAAGCCTCTAATAGCGTATCAATATGAAAAATAGAGTCATTAACAAGCATTCTAAAAATTGTTTTTTCTTCACTTGTATAATAGATTTTAATGGTCTTATAATCTCTACACAACTTATAAGCTTTAGAGGGTTTATTAATGGCTACAGTGCCATTAAACAGAAAATTNGAATCTATTAGTAGAGAGTCTAGTTCCATCTTACAAAAAGAAAATAAAGCGCCATATTTTTTATGTTCGACACTTTTATCAATATACGGGCCAAATCCTGTTTTTCTAACCCAGTTGGTGGATGGAATATTTTTAAGGCTAATTTTTCTAGTTGCTGGAATAACAGCAGATAACCCAGCCCCGTTTCCACCAAATTCTTTTTGTAATCGCTCTCTAAGTCTACCCGATATTCTGTCCCCNTCAATTTGTGAATCTCCATAATGCATGATTCTTACTTTTTTAGTTTTAGCATTTTCTAACTTTTTAAAAAAAGGAAACATCAATGATCTATTATTTTCTGGATACTGAATCTTCTTTAAAGAAAATAGTGCTNAATCTCTTCTTTTTTTCTCAAGAAGTAATATTANATTATTTAAACTATCTGCTTTCTTTTTTTCTATTTCTTTAATAGAGTCTTGATTAATAATTACTTCGGGAGCCTGAACAACAGGAAGAATAGGGTTTTTAAACTCTTCTTTAGAAACAAAGTCAAAAGTTATATTACTTAACTTGATGCCATCTGAAGGGAAAAACCAAAATAAAATTAAAATAAGCGCATAAAGTCCTATTAAAAAAGTTAGTGGATAAAAAGGTGTTATTTGTTTGTTATTTTTAATTGTTGATTTTGTTTTAATTCTTGATAAATATTGTATTTACATATTTTTTTTACAGAGATTTCAGGACTGGTTGATGCTACTTCCCAAAAGTATTTCTCATTACTTACGGTATATAAATGAAGCTTATATTTTGTGTCCATTTGATTTGAAAATAACTTTAATTTTTGACCTTGATATATCATAGTGCTAGATAAATCATTCCATTTCATAATTTGAGCTACAGAAACATTATAATCAATTGCTATTTGACCTAAAACATCACCAAACTCTATAATATGAATTAAAGGCTCCTTGGCAGACGCTTCCATAAGAAATAGATTATTGATCATAGAATCTTGAAATGCAATAATTTTAGATTGGTTTTGCAAGATGAAGTTTCCAAGCTCCTTTTTTAAAACTATAGATTGATTTTTGGGGATCATTTGGCCTGTTAGAAATGGATTTTTGATATTAATTTGATTAAAATCAATTATTTTAAATTGTGCTATAGCATCAAACAAAATATTGTCGTTAAAAGAAAATTTCTGATAATCTTTATTTATGATTTTATAGTTGCCATTAAAGTCTTTTAAATCAAGTTGATTTAACCAATTAATAAGTTTGATATTTTGCAGGTATTTGCTTTCTATAAATTCTTGAGCTACATCCCACTTTTTTGATTTTGATTCTTTAAATATATTAGAAACATAGCTTGGAGAAGTAATAAAAGCCAATAATGTCCAATTTTCAGATTTGTACTTTTCCATTAAAAACTTAAGTTGTTGTACTGCAGCCAAAGTTGCTAGCCGATTATTCATTCTTTGATCTACATAAGAATTTATTTGAAGCTCTTTTTTAAATGCTGTGATATAGCTTAGGGCCCAAATTCCCTTAGAGGATAAATCTGAAGTGTTGGTGGAGTTATAACCAGATAAAACCAAAGGCAAAAACCCAAATAAGTTAGGGAGTTTATTTTCTCTTAAAATAGAGTCCACATAATAAAATTGATTTCTTCTTATATTAAGTAGCTCATTGAGTTGTTTTTTAAAAGGTTTGAAACAATTTAATTCTTCTGGAATGGTTTTAATTGGCCCTTTATTTGAGTTCTTTAGGTTTAATTGAGAAACTTCAAATAAAAAACAGTTTGGGTTGTTTTGAGAAATAAAAAAAGAATTTATTAACAAATTTAAAGCCATTAAAATTAGTAGCTTTTTTTTTGAGCGCTTAATTATACATTTTTTAGAATAAAAAAATATGTTCACTTAAATTTGTTTTATCAAATAATTGGAAGTTTAATGTCTCATTAATACGAATCATCTCCTTAAAGTATTTAAATATAGTTATTACAGCAAAAAAACTATTTAAACCACGATTGTACTTCTTCTAAAAGAATTGCAGGAATATCAAGTTTGTTCTTTTTACGATACCCATTTAATTTTTGATGAACTGCGGTTGGCTTAGCCTCTAGCAGCAAGTCTTTGTTGGTATAACCGCTCTCATAAATAGGAATTATCCATTGTGGTGGAATATTTATTTCAAGAAATTCGCTTTTGTTAGGACCTGTTTCCCATTTTTCTGGCTTCATTTGTGGAAAAAGTAAAACTTCTTGGATAGACGGTTGGTTACATAAAAACATAACCAATCTATCAATACCAATTCCCATTCCAGATGTTGGTGGCATACCGTATTCCAACGCTCTTATAAAGTCTAAATCAATAAACATTGCCTCGTCGTCTCCTTTTTCTGCTAGTTTAACTTGCTCTTCAAATCTTTCTTTTTGGTCAATAGGATCATTTAGTTCAGAGTAAGCATTGGCAAGTTCTTTACCGTTTACCATTAACTCAAATCTCTCGGTTAACTCTGGATTGTCTCTGTGTTTTTTACACAACGGAGACATCTCTACAGGATAGTCAGTAATAAAAGTAGGCTGAATATAACTGCTCTCACACTTTTCGCCAAAAATTTCATCTATCAACTTTCCCTTTCCCATTGAGTCACTAACTTCAACTCCGATGGATTTACAGGCCTCCCTCAATTCATTCTCTGACATATTAGATATGTCAATACCAGTATGTTCTAAAATAGAATCAGTCATTGAGATTCTATTAAATGGTTTCTTGAAGTTTAATTTTTCCTCTCCGATCTGCACCTGAGTAGTTCCTAAGACTTCATTACAAATGAATTCTAGCATATCTTCGGTAAAGTTCATCATCCAATGGTAATCTTTGTATGCTACATAAATTTCCATTTGGGTAAATTCAGGATTATGGGTTCTGTCCATCCCCTCATTTCTAAAGTCTTTGGCAAATTCATAAACTCCTTCAAACCCTCCTACAATTAGTCTTTTTAAGTATAGTTCGTTGGCGATTCTAAGATACAGAGGAACATCTAGTGCATTATGGTGGGTTACAAACGGTCTTGCTGCTGCTCCACCGGGAATTGTTTGTAAAATTGGTGTTTCTACTTCTAAATAATCTTTTTTAGAAAGAAACCTTCTCATTGAGTTGATGATCTTCGTACGTTTTATAAAAGTCTCCTTTACGTTTTCATTTACAACTAGGTCAACATACCTTCTTCTATATCTAAGTTCTGGATCATTAAATCCATCATGAATAATTCCTTCGCTGTCGGTTTTTGGCTGAGGTAAAGGCTTTAAAGATTTACTTAGCAAATGGAATTTGTCTACGTTTATAGAAATTTCTCCAACCATTGTTTTGAAAACTTTTCCTTCAATACCTAGGATGTCCCCAAGGTCTAGCCATTTTTTAAAAAAATCGTTATACATGGACTTATCCTCTGATGGACAAATCACATCTCTATTAAAATAAACTTGTATTTTCCCTTTCGAGTCTTGGATACTGCCAAAGCTAGCCTTGCCTTGTATCTTTCTTCTCATTAATCTGCCTGCAATATTAACATTTTCCCCTTCCTTAAAATTTTCTAAAATGTCGATAGAATAATGGCTAACCTTAAATTCTGCGGCTGGATAAGGGTTGATTCCGTAATCTATGATCTTCTGGAGACTATCTCTTCTAATCTGCTCTTGTTCTGAAAGCATCTAATTTATCGAACTAAAATGCCTGATACTTTAGTTACAGGGTGAGGATTAACACACAGTACTGGAACTTTTAAATCGTTGGCAACAATTTCCTCTTGAAAAGTATTTTCATAAAGACCTAATACAGTTTCATCTTCAAGATTCATAATAGCTATTAAATCAGCATCTACTTCTTTAGAAAGTTTGAAAATACCCTCTGTTAAGCTATCATCTTGATCCACTAGGTGGGAAGAATTTTTAATGTCTTTGGATTCTAGATAATTACTAGCCCAAACTTGATTTGCCTTAAGTTTAGTTTTAATAAATTCATCCGAGTTATCGTTAGTTAGCAGATGCACTTGAGAGTCAAAATAATGAGCAATTTTTGCTACTAATTCAAGCTTTTGTTTAGTTTCTACGTTTAAGTCTAGAGGAACAACAATATTGTCATAACCGCTAGAGTTCATCAATTTTTCTTGGGTAACAATAAACGGTACAGGAGAACTACTAATCACTTTAATTGCTCTACTTCCAACTAATTTTTGCCATCTACTAGCTTTGTGAGTTCCCATAAAAAT
The DNA here is from genome assembly GCA_002713405.1 of Crocinitomicaceae bacterium. Taxonomy (GTDB): domain Bacteria; phylum Bacteroidota; class Bacteroidia; order Flavobacteriales_D; family Parvicellaceae; genus MED-G20. The sequence continues at coordinate 21,941 of PAST01000033.1, forward strand.
TAGAGAAATTCCAAGTTCAGCTGCAACATCACCTATATCTTCAAATATATTTCCAATTCTTACAAAAGAAATTAAATTACAAGATTTAGAAATAGAATTTCCAAGTGTAATTTCCTTACTTAACTTTTCTTTGGCATCTTCGACTTCAGCTCTAGAACTTACTACATGTAACAAGACAACATCTGCATTAATAATTTCTGCAAATTTTATAGCGTGTTGCATTGCAGATTGTGCTACTTCTGAGAAATCTGTTGGAACTAATAATTTGGTATTCATTTTATGCTTTTTTAAGTATTAGTAAATTTTAGGCTACATGACTTAATAAACTTTTAAGCGCTTCAAGCTGTTTTCTCTTTAATAACTTCTTTAGCTTCCTCTCTTGATTCTTCAGAGGAAGTAATGTCTTTAAGAACTGCTCCCATTTTACAATTTCCTGAAAATATTGCACCAGGCTCAATAGAAAGTTTATTAGTAGAAATCTCTCCCTGAAGTTTAGCTGTGCTTTTAAGTGAAAGAAGTTCATCTACTTCAATAACACCATTTAATTTACCTTCTAAATCTGCATTTTTACAATAGATATTACCATCTATTTTCCCTGTTGGGCCTAAAACTAATCTACCTTTAACAGTAATTGTTCCTTTTAGATAACCATCGATTCTTATATTGGAATCAGATTTAATATCTCCCTCAATATTTGTCCCCTCAACTATTCTATTTAGCCTCTCTGGGGATTGGTTATTATTATAATTTGCCATACTCTTATCCGATTTAAATACCATAAATAATTTTTACAAATATACAAAAAACAAGAAAGTTAACTTATTGATAAAATTCTTTAAAAAATTTGATGTAATTATCTGTGTTTTTTTCTAAATATAATTCTTTCAAGTTTTGGGGAGTCACTACAAAAAATTTCTCTTTTCTATAGGTTTTAATAGCTCCGTTATTGACTTTAAAGGTTAAGTAATAATCAAGTGCTTTTTTACTATTATTGAAACGTTTAACAATTATCATCTGATCTGATGTGTTTAAAAAAGTATTGGAAATTTTAAGTTTTAAATCTGAGAAATTAGCCGTATTAAAATCTGCTATGTTATTTTTGGCTTTATTCATAGCAAATCCTCCCTTTGGAGCAATTAAAATAAAATAATGTAAAGTGTCTGGACTAAAATTAAATTTCCATTTTTCTTTTTTCATTAAATTTTGAGCGTTTGTAATTTTTAATTCATTTAAAACAGCAATTGCTTGATCCGCAATCTCTGTTCCTAGACATTGATTTGATATTAATTTTAAGGTGTTTATTAATTCTCTTCTATTATTTGCAGTATCGTTTAACTTCTTTAAAGAATAGGCTTTCAATAAGCCATATTGACAAATCAGGGGGTTGGTAGAGTCTTTGGTTTTATTTGAGCAAGTTTCTAAAACTTTGGTATAGTTTCCAGTTTGGTACAACGAGAATAATTGGGAATACAATTTTTGTTCTTTTTTCATTGCTTTTTGAGAAGCATTTAAATTTTCATCTCCTAATAAAAGTTTTGAAAATTTACTTTTTGGGTATTTGCTTAACAGCAATTTTTTCATTTTGCTACTTTCCGATGGCCTTCCTAGGGCTTCGTATATATTATATAATTCGTATATAGAAGCAATGGATTGATTTTCAGGCTGGTAATTTTCAATTATTCTTTTAAAATATTTTTTTGAAAGTTGGAGGTTTTTTGTTTCATAATGGTGGATTATTCCAAGGTTAAATAGTGCAATCATAATAGAGTCTTTCATGGATTTCAATTGATCTTTATCCTCACATGGAAGATTTTGAGAAAGTTCATCAAATAGCTCGCTATTTGAAAAAGAAAGAGCTGTTTCTTCATTTTCCTCCAAAAACATGGCAGTTTTAGATCCTCTTCTCCAGTTGTCTTCTAGAATTCGTTTCCCCCATTTTTTATCAAACTCTACTTTTCCTCGGTCCAACATTTTTTGATCCCAAATAAAAAAAGATTGATTATTTAGAGAGTTACTACTAGTGCTAGACAATGGTTTATAGGTGCTAGCCAGTAATGGGGCTTCTAATTTTTTGGCTCTTTTAGCGAGTTCTAAATCTAAAACTTCATAAATCTTATCGATTCTCTGCTTAGGTTCTAAAGAGCATATAGCAAATAAACTATCATTTTTTTCTATTAAGGTTCTATTGATGAAGATATTTTTTAGCAACTTGTACTTTTTATCTACTTGTTCTTTGTTTTTATAGACTTTCAAAGATATTTTTTGAATTGAATCATAGTAGAAATAGGATTTAATGTACTGAGACTTTTCAAAATACAAATCGCCCATTCTTTGCATGGATTTTATTTTTTGAGGCAAATTATTTGTGCTCAAGTTAATGGACTTTTGAAGTTGTTCTTTCCCTGTTTCTTCTGCATTATTTTTAAATGAAATTTCAGCAAGGGCATAATAAATTTGATCAAAATATTCAATATTTTTATCGTCTTTAAGCATCTTTAACAATTGGGATTTAATCGCTTTGGAATCTCTTCCGCTAAAAGAAAGAGCCCTATTGATTTTTGCCTGAAAAGCCATTTCATATTCAGGATTTCTTTCTACAACTTCTTGATAGTATAGGGATGCTTTGAAATTATTTTCTAAGTGATATAATTGAGCAAGAACAAAAAACAATCTTGTTTTAAAAGCTTTTTTGTGTTTATTTTCAATAGCAATTTCTAGGTTTTCAATTGCTTTTTTATAAGACTTGTTTTGAATATGGAGATCTGCTAGCGTTGGGTAGATTTTATTGATGATATTTTTAGAAATTACGGGCTCTTTACTTTCTAAATATTTTATTCTTTCGTCGTATTTTAATGCTAATCTTAATTTCTGTTTTACTGTTAGCTTTTTCTGATCTTTGGATTCTAATTGTTGTTCCTCAAACTTTATAATTAAACTAAGTAAAATTTCTTCTGCTTCGTCAAAAGCACCCATTGCTATGAGAACTTTTGATTGCCAAAAAATACTTTCATAATAATTGTCTTCTATCTTATAATGGTTCTCGACATATTGAAATATTTTAAGTGCCTTTGGAAGATCTTTTTTGTAAAACCTTGTTTTGCCCATTGTCATCCAGTTATCGTCAATATATTTGCCCCACTCACTATTTCTATTTTTTCCTTTTTTTGCATGTGGCATTCTNTGGNTGAAAATAACAAGTTCACATTTTCTATATGCAGTGTCCATTGGAGCATACCAATTTTTNGACTGTTCGATATCGGGAAAAGGGAAAATTGGTAAAATTAAATTGTAATTTTCTTTTCTTGTTTTTAAAAAGTCATTATNGGTTACTTTGATAATTTCATTTGCATTAAAAAACCCGTTGTATTTTGCNTGTAAATTATGAAACTCTCTATTTAAAACTTTATTCTTNTCTGTTGAGCAGGACCAAAGTAATAGAAATGTAAAAAATAAAATACAGGGTTTAATTAGTTTCATTAAAAAATTATATCTGCAATATTAACCACAATCTATTGAACTTATTGTATTAGTTATTTATTCAATCAAAGATTATTTAATTTAGAGTAAATAAATTTGAGATATTTGNATTATAAATAAATAAATGGGCAAAACAAAAAAAACTGAATCAAANTTTATAATTTGGCTTAAAAATCTTCAAGAAAAACGAAGAGTTGTAGTCCTAGATGAGGGAAGCTTTGAAGAAAAAAGAAATTTCACTACTTCTAAGTTTTCTTTATTGTTGTTTTTTCTTTTTTCTATAATTGTATTTTCAATTTTATGTTTTCTATTAATTTCCTACAGTTCTATTAAAACTTTTGTTCCTGGTTANCCAAGTGTAACAGCACAAAAAGAGCTAATTAATAAGAATATAGAACTGGATCAAAAATTAAATGAATTAATTATCAAAACAAATAAGGAAGAACAATACATAACTAACATTCAAAAAATACTTAACGGAGATACNCCNGTTGACAGAGATACTTCTAATAAAGTCTTTAAATCACAAAATATAAATACTACCAATGAGCTTTCATTTTCTGAAAAAACGATCAGAGAAAAAGTTGACAAAAGAGAAAAATACGATATTGATGTTATNCCTGGAGGCGCACTAACCAAAGATGTTCTTCCCGAGTTATTACTTTTCCCNCCTTTAGTTGGAGAATTAACCAACAAAATGAATATCTCATCAGGGCATTTTGGAGTGGATATCATTGCTCCTAAAAACGAAGCTGTGGTTGCTATCCTTAAAGGAACCATTGTTTATCAAAATTGGTCCCCAACTGATGGGCATGTGGTTCATATTCAGCATAAAAACAATTTACTGTCTATTTACAAGCACAGTTCAGAAGTTCTAAAAAAAATAGGAGATTATGTAGATGCAGGAGAGCCAATATCTATTGTTGGAAATAGTGGAGAACATTCGACAGGCCCCCATTTACACTTTGAAATTTGGCACAATGGTTATCCCATGGATCCAGAAAAATTCATCAATTTTCAATAAAGTTTTTTTCTTAAGTTCATTATATGTAAATTTGCAAGCTATTTTAAGGGATGAAAGAATTAAAAGAATTTTGTATTCCGTTTTCAAGCCTTAAACTTGGACCAAATTTTTTTGACTTTGAAATAGATAAATCGTTCTTTGATATTTTTAATTATTNCCGCTACAGTAGCTGTAATATTTCTTTAAATTTAGAATTCAGAAAAGAAAATTTGTTGATGGATTTAAGGTTTAGTTATAGTGGCTACTGTGAAGTTNTTTGTGATAGATGTCTAGACTTGGTAAAGGTTCCGATTATNAATAAGTTTAATTGTTTAATCAAATTTTTTCACCAAGAACAAGAAATAATCAAGGAAGATATCATCTATCTTCCTAAAGAGAGCTTTGAATATAATATTGGCCAATTATTTTACGAATACTTTATAGTGAATTTTCCAAAAAGAGTCATTCATGAAAAAAACCAATGTAATAATAAGCAGATAAAACTTATGCGAAAATATTCGCAAAAACNAATTAGAACCGAAGAAGACCCCAGGTGGAATATATTAAAAGAATTAAAGAATGAAAATTAAAAAATTTAAATAAAAAGTTATGGCACATCCNAAACGAAAAACTTCCAAAACAAGAAGAGATAAAAGAAGAACTCATTACAAAGCAACTTCTCCTCAGTTGGCTACATGTCCAACAACTGGTGAAACTCATTTGTATCACAGAGCCCATTGGTCTGAAGGGAAACTTTATTATAAGGGAAAAGTTGTAATGGAAAAAGAAGCTGTAATTTAATTTTTTTTGAAAATTGGATTAGATATCATGGGGGGAGACAATTCTCCAGATGCAACTTTAAATGGAGCCTACCAAGCTTCCAAAGAACTCGGTAAAGATGAAACTATTGTTTTAGTTGGGGACGAGGGGTTAGCAAAAGATTGGTTTAAATCAAATAATTTAGATTTTTCGGTTTTTGAGTTTATTCATGCTGATGAGGTAATCTCCATGAATGAACATGCTACAAAGGCTCTTAGAAAAAAACCCAATAATAGTATTTCAGTAGGTTTTAATGCTCTTAAAAATAAAGAACTTGATGTTTTTTCTAGTGCAGGTAATTCTGGTGCAATGCTAGTTGGGAGCATGTTTTCTATTGGCCCAATAAGGGGAGTGATAAGGCCAAGTATAACTTCAGTTTTGCCGAAAAAAAATGGTGGTGTTGGTTTAATTTTAGATGTTGGGGTAAATGCTGACTGTAAACCTGATGTATTATTTCAATTTGCAATATTGGGAAGTCTTTTTGCCGAGAACGTCTATAATATCAAAAAACCAAAAGTTGGTCTTTTAAACATTGGAGAGGAAAAAGGAAAAGGGAACTTACTAACTCAATCTACTTACCGTTTATTGGAAGACAATGACGATATTAATTTTGTAGGAAATGTAGAAGGAAGAGATCTTTTCAATGACAAGGCAGATGTTGTCGTTTGTGATGGATTTACTGGAAATGTGGTCCTTAAATTAGCAGAATCTTTTTATTCATTAATTAATCAGAAAAATATTAAAGATGACTATTTTAACAGGTTTAACTATGAAATTTATGGTGGAACACCTGTTCTTGGGGTGGATGGAAATGTTTTAATTGGGCATGGGATTAGTAATAAAAATGCCATAAAAAACATGATTTTATTAGGAAAAGATCTAATTAATTCCAAACTTAATTCTAAAATTAAAAAAGCCTTTAGATGAGTAAAATAAATGCAGCGATTACATGTGTGCATGGCGTCGTTCCTAAAAAAATCCTTTCTAACAAGGATTTAGAAAAAATGGTAGACACAAATGACGAGTGGATTACTACAAGAACTGGAATTAAAGAAAGAAGAATTGTAGAAGATGGTGAGACACTTTCAGATTTAGGGAGCGAAGTCGTTAAGTCTATTTGTAAGAAAAGAGGAATTTCTCCCCTTGAAATTGACATGATAATTGTTGGTACGGTAACTGCAGATCATAGGTTTCCAAGCACCTCTAACATTGTTTGTGATAAAAGTGGCGCAACTAATGCTTGGGGTTTTGATTTAAGTGCAGCTTGTTCAGGATTCATTTATACTCTTGTAACTGGACAACAATTTGTTGAATCAGGTAGATATAAAAAAGTTATTATTTTAGGAGGAGATATTATGTCCTCCATTGTCAATTACAAGGATAGAAATACTTGTGTGATATTTGGTGATGGATGTGCGGGAGTTTTATTAGAACCTGATAAAGAAGGAAATGGAATAATAGATTCTATTTTGAAAGTAGATGGTTCTGGAAGAGAACTACTTATCCAAAAACATGGAGGTTCTGCTTTTCCAATTACTAAAGAAAATGTTGGTCACCCAGATAACTTTATCTTTCAGGAAGGTAGATCTGTTTTCAAATTTGCAGTAACTAAAATGGCTGATGTTTCTGCTGAAATAATGGAAAGGAATAATCTTACAGGAGAAGATGTTGATTGGCTTGTCCCTCACCAAGCAAACTTAAGGATAATAGATGCTACAGCCAACAGAATGGGGTTAACTAAAGATAAAGTAATGATTAATATTGAAAAATATGGCAACACTACATCTGGAACTATTCCGTTATGTTTATGGGAATGGGAAAAAAAATTAAAAAAAGGAGATAATATAGTATTAGCAGCCTTTGGAGGTGGATTTACATGGGGAAGTGTTTACTTAAAGTGGGCATATTAATAAGATTATTAAGGATTAAATCATTTTTATTTTAGATTTACATATTATTTAATGAATTAAATATGAATATTAACGAAATCCAAGATTTAATAAAATTCGTTGCCAAAGCTGGTGTCAACGAAGTAGAAATTGAAAAAAAAGATTTTAAACTTGTCATAAAGTCTGACTATATGGCCAAGAAAAAAACTAATTTTAAAGAAGAGACTAAAATTGTACAACAGATAAGTCCTGTTGGGTCAATTCCACAAACAATGGTTCAGCCTCCACCAGTAGTTGCTGAAGTTTCCACACCTGCAGAAAAAAAACCAGAGGAAAAAGAAGACAGTAATTTAATCACTGTGAAAGCGCAAATGATTGGCACTTTCTACAGATCCTCAGCTCCTGACAAGCCGCCATTTATCGAAGTTGGATCAGTAATTAAACCTGGAGATACTCTATGTATAATAGAAGCCATGAAGCTTTTTAACGAAATTGAGTCTGAAGTTTCTGGAAAAGTTGTTAAAATATTACTTGANGATGTGTCCCCAGTAGAGTTTGATCAGCCCCTATTNCTTATAGATCCTTCTTAAAAAAACACTTTTAACTATGTTTAAAAAAATTCTAATAGCCAATAGGGGGGAAATTGCATTACGTGTAATTAGAACTTGTAAAGAAATGGGGATTAAAACCGTTGCTGTTTATTCAACAGCGGATAAAGACAGCTTNCACGTAAAATTTGCAGATGAAGCTGTATGTGTTGGTCCTGCTTCTAGTAAAGATTCTTATCTAAAAATTCCNAATATTATCGCTGCGGCTGAAATTACCAATGCAGATGCGATTCATCCTGGTTATGGTTTCTTATCGGAAAACGCGAATTTTTCTAGAATTTGTCAAGAACATGAAATTAAGTTTATTGGTGCTCTTCCAGAGCAAATAGACTCTATGGGAGATAAAGCTTCTGCCAAAGAAACCATGAGAAAGGCAAAAGTACCTACTATACCTGGATCTGTTGGAATTCTCAAAGATTTTAAAGAAGCTAAAAATGTCGCAAATAGGATAACATACCCTGTAATGCTCAAAGCAACCGCTGGAGGCGGTGGTAAAGGAATGAGACTNTGCTGGAATGATGAAGAGCTAAAAGGTGGTTGGTCCTCAGCAAGAAACGAAGCAGCTGCCGCATTTGGAAATGATGGCATGTATATGGAAAAATTTATTGAAGAGCCTAGACATATAGAGATTCAAATTGCTGCAGATCAATATGGTAANGTTTGTCATCTCTCTGAAAGAGATTGTTCCATACAAAGAAGACATCAGAAACTAGTAGAAGAAACNCCTTCTCCATTTATGACTTCACAGCTAAGAAAAAGAATGGGAGAAGCAGCAAAAAAAGCTGCAAAGGCNGTTAAGTATGAAGGTGTTGGNACTGTTGAATTTTTAGTAGATAAGTATCGTAATTTCTACTTNATGGAGATGAATACAAGAATTCAGGTAGAGCATACNATTACAGAGGAAGTAATAAACTACGACTTGATTAAAGAGCAAATCAAAATTGCCTCTGGAGAAAAAATATCAGGAAAAGATTATTTTCCTCAAATGCATGCTATTCAGTGTAGAATTAATGCTGAAGACCCTCATAAAAACTTTATTCCTTCACCAGGAAAAATTACCAACTACCATTCTCCTGGGGGTCATGGGATTAGAATTGATACTCATGCATATGCTAATTATATAATTCCCCCTCATTATGACTCTATGATTTCNAAGTTAATTACTGTAGCTCAAACTAGAGAAGANGCTATTCAGAAAATGAAAAGAGCATTAGATGAATATATAATTGAGGGAGTTAAAACAACCATTCCTTTTCATCAACAACTTTTAAAAAATGAAAAATTTTTAGACGGAGATTTCACTACTAAATTTATGGATGATTTTGAGCTAAAATCTTAATTCATTAACTGCTGAAGCTTTTTATTAGCTTCTTGAATGGTTCCGATATTTTNAAGCGTCAGAATNAAGGTTTTATTTTTTTCTTTTAGCTGCACCCCTTTTTTGTGCTTTTGGACAAAGTTTAAGACTTTAGTAAAACTNGTTGATTCAAAATAAGTTAGACGACTAGTGNTAAATTTTCCCACTAATTTATTTTGTTTTATAGCTAATTTTTCAAATCCTATCTTTTTTGCTTGTTCTCTAAGTTTTAAGGTATTAATTAGTTCTTTTGTTTGGNTTGGGATTTCTCCAAACCTATCTTTTAGCTCTTGAGAAAAAGTACTAATAGCTTCTTGAAATGTTAAAGAATCTAGCCTTTTGTATAGGTTAAGTCTTTCATTTATATCATTTACATAATCATCTGGAATCACTAATGATAAGTCTGTTTCTAAAATACATTCTTTTACAAATTCCCTCTCCTTTAGTTCTTCTGAAAATACAGATTTAAACTCATTTTCTTTTAATTCTAGAATTGCTTCNTCCAAAATTTTCTGATAAGTATCAAATCCAATATCATTGATGAATCCACTTTGATTTGCTCCCAATAAGTCTCCTGCCCCTCTTATATCTAAATCTCTCATTGCTATATTAAACCCGCTTCCCAAATCTGAAAATTGTTCTATTGCGTGGAGTCTCTTTCTTGCTTCTGATGAGAGATGTTGAGGTGGTGGTGTGAATAAATATGCAAATGCTTTTTTATTAGCCCTTCCAACTCTTCCTCTTAATTGGTGTAAATCACTTAATCCAAAATGNTTGGCATTATTAATTATTATGGTATTGGCATTGGGAATATCTATTCCAGATTCTATAATTGTTGTCGCAACTAGAATATCGTAAAGTCCGTCCATGAAATCTAAAATAATAGCCTCTAACTTTTTACCTTTCATTTGTCCGTGNCCAANAGCAATTCTTGCATTTGGACATAGNCTTGTAATCATGGCTGCTATTTCATTAATATTTTGAACTCTGTTATGCACGAAAAAAACTTGCCCTTCTCTATCTATNTCATATTCTATAGCCTCTTTAATGGTGTCTTCAGAAAATGACTGAACAATTGTTTCAACTGGAAATCTATTTGGAGGCGGTGTATTAATAATGGATAAGTCTCGGGCATTCATTAAGCTAAATTGAAGNGTTCTTGGAATTGGTGTAGCTGTGAGTGTTAAGGTATCTACATTAACTTTTATATTTTTAAGTTGATCTTTAACTCCAACCCCAAATTTCTGTTCTTCATCAATAATTAAAAGTCCTAAATCTTTAAAAATAACATCCTTTCCAATTAATTTATGGGTTCCAATTAAAATATCAATTTTNCCATTTTTTAAAGCTTCTAAAGTGGCTTTAGAATTTTTTNAAGATTTAAAACGATTGATATAATCAATATTACATGGGAAATCTTTAAGTCTTTCAGAAAAAGTTCTATAATGCTGAAANGCCAAAACTGTTGTAGGNACTAAGACCGCCACTTGTTTGTTGTCTNCTACGGCTTTAAAGGCTGCTCTAATAGCAATTTCAGTTTTCCCAAAACCAACATCTCCACAAACAAGCCTATCCATTGGATATGGCTTTTCCATATCTAATTTTACTGCAGATGTTGATGCAAGCTGGTCTGGGGTATCTTTATAGATAAAAGATGCCTCTAATTCATTTTGAAGATAGCTGTCAGGTTGAAATTCAAAACCAGGTTGTATTCTTCTTTTAGCGTATAATTCAATCAAATCAAAAGCTACTTCTTTNATCTTTTTCTTAGCTTTTTGTTTNGCCATTGACCATGCGGGGGATCCTAATTTATTCAAAGAGGGTTTGGTCCCATCTTTTCCAGAAAACTTNGTAATTCTATGAAGAGAATGGATACTTACATATAGAATATCTCCNCCTTTGTAAATTAATCTTATTGCTTCCTGCTGTTTCCCTTGAACATCTATTTTTTCTAGTCCAGAAAATTCNCCAACTCCATGATCGATGTGGATAACAAAATCTCCTTTTTGTAAATCGTATATTTCTTTTAGAGTGAAGGTCTCTTTAGCTTTTNAAACGCTTTTTTTAGTGTTGAAACGATGGTATCTTTCAAAAATTTGATGATCTGTGAAAACTACAATTTTTTCATTATGGTCTATAAATCCTTGGTGAAGCCCTATTGTAANAAAGCTACATAAAGATTCTTTATCTAATTCCATGAATATGGCTCGTAATCTACTGATTTNAGAATCTTGATCAGAACAAATGAAAATAGAATATTCTTTNTTTTTCCATTCTTCAAGGCTTTTAACCAGAAAATCAAAATTCTTATTAAACTTGGGTTGCTCTACAGAGTTGCAGTCAATAAGTACAGCCTCTTTTTCATGGACAGTTCTATTCCATTCTAAAATTTTATATTCTTTTATCTTAGTTAGGAATTCTAAAGGAGATAAGTACATTTCTATTGGTAGAAGCACACTCTTTTTTTCNTTTATTTTATTGTAAACTTTNTTAGCTATTTCAAAGCCTTGCTCCATTTTCTTTTGAGATATTTCTAAGTCTTTTGCCCATAGTATNGTGTTCTTGGGTAAGTANTNCAAAAAGGAAACTCTTTCTTGAGACAAACATATATTGTTGATGTTTGGGACAATTTTGATCCTATTAAGTGTTGTTACGGAGAGCTGATTAACTGGGTCAAATTCTCTAATAGACTCTANCTCATCNCCAAAAAGCTCCACACGATAAGGCATTTCGTAATTAAAAGAAAAAACATCTATAATACCGCCTCTTATTGCAAATTGACCAGGCTCATAAACGTAGTCTACTTTCTCAAAATCTAAATCAATNAATAGTTCATCCATTAAATCCAATTCCAATTCCTCACCTACGGAAATAGTAAAATTATTTTTCTCAAAATTCTTTTTTTCAATTACTTTTTCTACAATAGCTTCCGGATAAGTCACTACAATTAATTTTTTTCTCTCTTTGCCAAGTGCNTCTAAAACTTCCGTTCTTTGAAGCATGCTTGTAGCATCAGAATCTATGATTTGGTAAGGTCTTCTGTAAGATGCAGGATAGAAAAGTAACGTTGTTCCTCTTTCAGAATTGAATAAATTTTCTAAATCATTGAAGAAATATAAGGCCTCTTCTTTATCGGAAAGAATAAAAATATGGTTCCCATTTTTTTCTTGAATAAGACAATAACTTAAAAAAGATATATAAGANCCAGAGATTTTTTTTAGAGAAATAGTAGAAATATCTTGCCAAAGTCTTGAAATTTTGGAAAAAGCACTTGATGCAGTTAGTCTAGTTTTAAACTGATTTAGACTCACTCTCTATAATTTCTTCTAATTGATCAATCATNCTCTTAGAGCCTACAAAAAANGGAACTCTTTGATGGAGTTCNGAAGGAATTATGTCCATAATTCTTTGGTTTTCTGAAATTGCTCTACCTCCAGCTTGTTCGATTAAGAAGGCCAATGGAGCACACTCGTAAGTTAATCTTAATTTACCTTTTGGATTGATTGCAGTAGATGGATATAAATAGATTCCTCCTTTAATAAGATTTCTATGNAAATCTGCTACTAAAGAACCTATATATCTAGAACTATAGGCATATTTTCCTTTGAGCTTATTTTGAGACTGGCAAAATTTAATATATTCTGCCACAGGTTTTTTAAATTGGGTTAAGTTGCCTTCATTAACAGAGTANATTGTCCCTTGATCAGGAGTTTTCATATTTGGATGAGATAAAAAGAATACNCCAATACTTGGGTCAAAAGTAAAACCATTTACTCCCCGTCCTGTGGTGTAAACAAGCATAGTTGAAGATCCGTAAATAATGTANCCAGATGCAACTTGTTGATTGCCTGGTTGTAAAAAATCTTTTAATTCAACTGGCAATCCCTTTAGGGTTTGTCTTTTATAAACGCTAAAAATTGATCCGACCGAAACATTGACATCTATATTAGAAGATCCATCTAGAGGGTCAATTAATACAACATATTTAGCATCGTTATTTNCGTTATTTTTAAAGGCAACAAAAGAATCGTTTTCTTCCGAAGCAACACCACATANTACTCCTCTTGCGGATAAAGCGTTTATAAATGAATCATTGGCAAAAATATCTAATTTTTGTTGGNCTTCNCCTTGTATATTTTCNNTCCCTGAAGATCCTAAAATTTCTTTGGCTAATCCCGCTTTATTTATTTGATGACTGACTATTTTAGAGGCTAACTTAACAGCACTTAAAATTTTGGATAATTCNCCAGTAGATCCAGGAAAATTATTCTGCGATTCTACTATAAACTCTCCAACTGTTTTGTTTTTCATCAACTATTTTTAACAAATATCTAATATTGNAGTGTATTTAACGTAAAAGTGAAGAAAAAAANNTTAAAATTATTGNAGGCTTTTAATTATAAACGTTTAATCTGTGATCAAATTAGTNGATAGAATTATTTTCATATATTATAAATTACAATAGAATATATTAGCTTTAGTATTTAATTTATGGAAATTGAGTAAAGTATTCAAATTTGGCGGTGCATCTGTAAAAAACCCAAAGGCTATCTACAATCTTAAAGAGGTAGTATCTTCTTACAAAGAAAATTTAGTAATTGTTATTTCNGCTATTGATAAAACCACTAATAAATTAGAACTAGTCTGGAAAAACTATCTAGAAAATGAAACCCTTAAATCTACTGAAATAGCTAGAGAAATAATAAAATTTCATGAGTTAATAATTGAGGGNTTGAAATTAAATAATAATACTGCTTTTTTAGAAATATTTAATACTTTAAGTCTAGAATTAGTGGAATATATTGGAGCTANAGCAAAACAAGAGAACAATATAAGTTACTCCAAAATTGTTTCTTTTGGAGAGCTTTTCTCCACTTTAATTATTTCCACTTATTTAAATAAGGAAGGTGTTAAAAATCAATNGATAGATGCTAGAGAGTTTATAAAAACTTCTAAAAGTGCTACAGATTCNAGAGTTAATTGGAAGGAGACTAAAAGAAAAATTAATTCCAATCTAAGTAAAGATAAAACTTACCTCACTCAAGGATTTATTGGNTCTAATCTTAANGGAGAAACTACTACTTTAGGTAGAGAAGGAAGTGATTTTTCTGCTGCTATTTTTGCTTGGTCAATGGATGTAGAAGAAGTTATTATTTGGAAAGATGTGGATGGTTTATTAAATGCAGATCCAAAATGGTTTGATAAAACNCAAATTCTTGAGAAAATTTCTTATAAAGAAGCTATTGAACTTTCCTATTTGGGAGCNTCGGTAATTCACCCTAACACGGTAAAACCTCTTGANAATAAAAATATTCCTCTATCAATAAGGTCTTTCATNAANAAAGAACGTGAAGGAAGCTCTATTAGTAAAGTGGGGANAGATGATAAAAGTATTCCCTCTATTATCTATAAACCAAATCAAATACTAATTTCCATTAGTTCTAAGGACTATTCCTTTATTTTTGAGGAACACATCAGTGATATTTTTTCTGTTTTTTCTAAAACTGGGTTAAAGGTTCATCTAATGCAAAATTCAGCACTAAGCTTTTCTGTTTGTGGAATAATTACTANTTCCGAGTTGCCAGTTCTGATTTCAGAAATTCAAAAAAAATATANCTTAAAATACAATGAAAAAGTAAACCTTCTTACCATTAGACATTTTAAAAACTTAGATATTCCAGAGCTGTTTCAAAATCAGGAAATATTAATTCAGCAAAGAAGCAGGACTACATTAAGATATGTTTTGAAAGAAAAGAAATAAAAAAAAGCCCCTAAAAAGGGGCTTTTATAAAAGTTAAATTTAAGATTAATTATTAATCAACATCCCAAAATACTTTATCGGTAGTTAAATCACTCCCTCCATTAGCAGCAGAAACATTTGTAGAGTTAACGGAGTATTCATCAACGCTATAATTATACCTTGTTGGTGTGATTGTGCCAGCCTGAGCTGCAACACCCATTGCTGGATAGTCGTACATTTTCCAAGTACACCACGCTTCTAACCCTTGATCGTACATAGCAACCCATTTTTGAGTTCCTATTCTCTGTTCAGCCATTGAAGCATCCCAAGCAACATCCGGTTCAAGTAGGAACGCATCTGCAGTAGCTTGATCGCTACCCCATTGAAGCATAGAAGCAGAAACTCCATTTTTGTAATGAGTTTCCGCATCCCCACCAACATTCCATCCTCTATTTGCAGCGTCAGCTAAATGAAAGCATACCTCAGCATAAGAAAGCAAAACTCCAGGATGAGTTGGGACTTCCAATACGTCACCAGGTTGTGAGAAATCAGCATATGCACCATCTAATCCATGTTGCCCAGAAGTAGTAATTGCTCCCGTAGAATCTAGATTTCTAAAATAAATGGCTCTTCTTGGATCATTAGTTGCATTCATTATATCAGCTAATGTTACAGATGCTAGAAAATCTGTTCTGCCGCTTTGTACTAAATCTTCCCAAAGAGGATTAGTATTTGGTGTAGATGACTGATACATTATGTAAGCATGATCATTATTAGATGCAAAAACACCAGAAGCAGCTTCTTCAGCCATAGCTTGACTACCACTTCCTGCAACATCTGCCATTCTCATTGCCATTCTTAATTTTAGAGAATTGGCTAACATTGCCCAATGAGATGTACTACCTGCATAAATCAAATCTGAACCTGCAAAGTCTCCCATATCAGAACTCGCAGAAGAAAGGGCAGTTATAGCTCCATCTAAGGTAGTTGCTAGTGAGGAATAAATAGTACTTGCATCGTCATATGCTGGAGATAAGTTGTCAACTCCCATTAATGCTTCACTGTAAGGTACATCGTTAAAAATATCCACCAATATAGAATATGCGCATACTTCAAGCACATCTAAAACAGCTTGCTGAGTGTTCTTGACCGCATCAGAATTAGTAGTGTTTGCATTGACAAACCCCCTACATTCTTTAACATCTCTTAAAACTCTTGCATACATTCTTTCCATAACTTCTCCATTAATATTTCTATTAATAAGCTGGAAGTTTGACTCATCCGTATATGTAGATTGAGTCCAGTGTTGAGACCACAATCTAAATGTATTTACATTTACATTGGGGCTTGCCAAATAATCCATTAACTCTACAGTAGCATTTGCAAATAATGAATTTGCAGGTACTGTTGTTGGAGATTTGTCATTGTTATTGAATTGATCAATATCTTTTGTACATCCTACTGCAATGAGTAGAAATAATACCAAACTATAGTTTATTATTGATTTCATTTTCTTAAAATTTAAAAGTTACGTTTAATCCCAATTCTCTTACGGCAGGATATGCTCCTGATTGGTACCCTTGTATATTTCCTGCACTTAATCCTGCTTCAGGATCAGTATGTGGACTCTTTTTATAAAGAATTGCAAGATTTCTTGCCATAATACCAATGTCTATCCCTTGGAACCCTTTTCCAGAGAACATACTACTTGGTAATGAATAAGAAATAGAAAGCTGTCTTAATTTAATATAAGTCGCATCATAAACATGCATTGCATTTGGAGCATTTTTCCAGCCTGCATAATTATTGTAGTCACCCACAAAACCATAGACCGTATTTTCTGTGCCATCAGACGTATAATTACCGTCTGCATCTAGGGCGTAACTCCCGTCTGCATTAGTAGATGCTACTACACCTCCGATAGGAAGACCTCCACCATTGGCAATCGACTCTCTAGCCTCAATTCCATCACCGTTAGTTCCTGCTTGATCAGCATATATTCCTGTTCCATAACCATACCATGTATCTAAAGAGAAAAAGTCTCCTCCCCATTGCACATCTATCAATGCGCTGGCAGTTAAGTTTTTATAAGTAAAGGTATTAGTCCATCCACCTGTCCAATCTGGCATTATATTACCTATAGTTTGGGTAGAAGCAGTTTTACCATAAACCATTCCGCCTCTTGACGCGGATGGATGGTTTATAACAATTCTCTCCCCATCATGGTAAACAAAATCAGTTCCTTTTATTGAACCATAAGATTCTCCAATAGTAGCCTCAACTGTAACTCCTCCTTGAAAAGAGCCTAATTGATAAGTTTCTAAATTTCCAGTCAACTCTAATACTTCATTTCTATTTCTAGCCCAGTTAACTCTAGTGTCCCAACTAAAATCTCCCGATTTAAGAACATTAGCATAAAGTTGAAGTTCAATTCCTTGGTTTTGAACTTTTCCTGCATTTACATATTGATAATATGTTCCAGAAGAAGACGAAGGCCTTACAGCAAGTATTTGATTATCAGTTGTTGCTTGATATAGAGTAATATCTAAACCAAGCCTGTTATTGAAAAACTTATTTTCAAATCCAATTTCTAAACTTGTTGTGTTCTCAGGAAGTAAGTTACTATTATATCCAGTATTTGGAGCACTAGCTAAAGTTGAAGATCCAAATGCAGTCCCCATTGAGTAAATGTTTTGGAGTCTTTGCATTGGAGCATCATTACCTACTTGTGCATAATTTAATCTCAATTTACCAAAGTCCATTCCAGAAATATCAAATAATTCTGAATAAATTAAACTTGCTGTAGCAGCAGGATAAAAGAAAGAATTATTCTCAACTGGCAATGTAGAGCTAACATCATATCTAGCAGAAAGATCTAAATATAAAAATCTATCATAAGCCAAAGTTGCTCTACCTAAATATCCGTCAACTGCTCTTGCTGCATCTGTTTCGCTAGCAGCTTCAGGCGTATTAACACTATTACTAAAAGAAAATACTCCAGGGACAACTAATCCTCCATTAGTTTCTCCATCAGTGATATTGACTGCGGACCTTCTTAGGTTAGTTCCAACCATTCCAAAAAGATTTAATTTGTCACTTAAATCTTTATCAAAATTTAAAAACAAATCGTAATTTCTTTCAAAGAATGTTTTACTATACTTTCTATACTTTGAAACATCTACAGACTGCACTCCTATTCTTTCTTCTCTTAATTCACTGTAATTGTCATTGGTTATTCTACCCATTACATTTAACCAGTCATTTATTTCATAGTTTAAAACCATGTTCCCAATAAACCTATCTCTAGAATCAGTGGAGAAATTAGTATTCCTCATCCAATACGGGTTGTCAAAATAATGTGGATCTGCTCTTGTCGCTTCTNGGTGAAGAAAANCCATAAGCATTCCAAGATAAATTATTTCCATTTAGTTCGTAAGCTCTTTTTTGAGCTTCCATGTCAACAGAAACATCATACCATTGTCTAAATGATTGGTTAACATTNTTNTTGTCATAACCTGTTCCAAATCTACCAGTTCCTTGGTTTTGAACATATTGCATAGATGAGCTAAAATTTAATTTATCACTTAATTCATAACTGACATTTAGAGATGCATTATTTCTTCTCAACTCNCTATTAGGAAGTATTCCATTAGCAAACATATCACTAACAGAAAATCTGTAAGATCCTTTATCGCTAGCTCCATCTAAAGAAACTGCATTAGTTGTCATAAGCGAAGTTTCATAAAAAGTAGTTGGATCATTTGCAGAAGCTTGATATGGCATATTTTGTAAATATGTNCCCATTTCAGGATGAATAGATTCCCATGTTAAAAGTTCATCTACACTTGAAAATGGAGCTCCGTAGGATGCATCATCACCCATTGGAGTTGCTAAGTGATCATCCGCTCCATCACCGTCTAAGTCAATGTTTTCTATATATCCATTAGTTACAGTTCCATCAAAAGATGTATCAGGACCATAAAATTTTCCGTATCCAGCACCATATTCGTTCTGGTAAGTTGGCATTGTGTTTCTATTAATCTGTCCAATAGTTGTATTATGGGTTACTGTAACTCCAATACCTTTTTTCCCCTTTGTTCCTTTTTTAGTNGTAATAAGGATAACCCCATTTGCTGCTCTTGCACCGTACAGTGCAGATGCTGCAGCACCTTTTAGAACATTTATAGAAGCAATATCTTGTGGGTTGATATCCATTGCCGCATTACCATAATCAAATCCACCTCTTCCGGTTTGTTGATTAGCTCCGTTTGTAATATCGTTATTTATTGGGATACCATCTACTACATAAAGTGGCTGGTTATTTCCATCAATTGAGGAATATCCTCTAATGATAACATTAGCTGATCCNCCCATNGTCCCACTATTTTTAATTTGTGCACCAGCAACTTGACCAGACAATGAACTCATAAAGTTCACATCTTTCATAGTTGCCAGATTATCACCATCAATAGTTTGAGTTGCGTATCCAAGAGATTTCTTATCTCTAGAAATTCCCAAAGCAGTTACTACTACTTCATCCATTATAATGCCCTCTGTCATAGTGACATTTATTGAAGATTTGCCCTGAATTGATATTTCTTGCGTTTTGTACCCAACAAATGAAAATACCAATGTTCCATTAGCATCCGATTCAATTGAGTATTTTCCATCTCCATTTGTTACAGTTCCAGAGGATNTTCCTTTTACCTTTACGCTTACNCCAGGCAACCCAGATCCTCCATCATCCGAAACAANACCAGAAATGTTTTGAGACTGTCCGTAAATTAATGTACTGGTCCCAATCATTAAGATTGTTATTAAATTTCTCATTTTCTTATGGTTTGTTAATTTATTGTTAATTANATNGTTATCTAACTTAGTGAAAATATTGTGAATTAATGTCNTTTNGACAAAAAAAAAAATAATTACTTNANCCAGAAAAAATAACTAATTTATTTTATAAANCCAACNTTTTATTTTTGTTTTAAAAGTGAAAATTTAAGGTTTAATAGATTTAATTTTNAAAAANAATGTAATAAAAACACTGCTTTGTGTATTTAGTACAATAATTCAAGAATTTCAAAATTAAATTTTTATATTTGGCCCAATTTTAATTTAAAGTTAAGTTTCTAAGAAAATAAAAAAGATATGTGTAGAAAATTATTANTCTTATTGTTGGCTTTGTCAAGCTTACATTTTGTTNGCCAGACAAGCAAAATTAATGGTAAAATTATTGATCAGTCAACGTCTTTGGGGATCCCTTTTGCCACANTTCAAATAAAAGGAACNGAAAAAGGAACTACATCGGATTTAGATGGTAAATTCTCTATTGAGGCAAAAAAAGACCAACTTTTAGTAATTAAAATGGTGGGATATATTAACCAAGAAGTTTTGGTAGAAGGTCCAGGAAATTTTGAATTTTTTCTAAAAAACGAAACTCTAAANGAAATGGTAGTAGTAGGTTATGGNTCTCAGGAATCAGAAGATGTTACAGGGTCCATTGTTCAGGTAGATTCTAAACAGATTATGCAAACAGCAGTTGCTGGGGCNGCAGATGCCCTTCAAGGAAGAGCAGCTGGAGTTGAAGTAGTCAACAGTAATGGAGCTCCAGGATCTAATACAGAAGTTAGAATTAGAGGATTAGGTTCTATTAATGGGTCTCCAGTTTTATATGTTGTAGATGGAATGCCCTTGGACGGNGCTGCTGTTAATGCTATTGCTCCCCAAGANATTGCCTCTATTGATATTTTGAAAGATGCATCCGCTGCAGCTATTTATGGAGCTAGAGCAGCAGGAGGAGTAATATTAATAACTACNAAAAGNGGCCAAAAAGGAAAACCTAAAGTAACTTTTGANACCTATTATGGTGTACAATCTCTAATCAAAAAAATGGACATGATGAATGCTCGTGATAATGCTACAGCATTTAATTATGCAGATGCAGTTAGGGGGGAAACGCCAGATGCTGATTTTGCGGATCCTGATGCTTTAGGAAATGGTACTGACTGGCAAGACTTGCTTTTCCCAGGCGGGTCTATGTACAATGCACATATTAATATTTCTGGTGGGTCTGAAAAAGCAACTTACTCTGTATCTTTAGATTATTTTGATGAAAAAGGAGTGGTGCCATCTACTTTTTACAAAAGATATTCTTTTAGAAATAATTTAGATTTTGAGCTTTCTAAAAAAATAAAAGTTGGAACTAGTATGAGTTTGGTTCGAGATGGTGGTAAAGGGACTTCTTTTAATGGAGATAGACCTGAAAATAGTATTTTATTAGCTGCTATGTCTATGGACCCTACAATTACCCCGACTACTCCTTACACTACTTTTCCAGACACCTTATCTTTAGTCCCAACAGATCATGAGTTTTACAGTGCNACTGACTCTTTGGCATGGATGAATACTCCTAGAGGAAATACTGGGAATCCAATAGCAGCCTTATACAGAAATGGCACTCAGTATGGTATGACTTGGACNGATAAGCTTTTAACCAATAATTATATTGAGTTTAAACCATTTGAATGGTTAAAATTTAAAAGCATAATTGGGTGTGACTATTCCGTACAAAATGGCTGGTATTACAACCCGATTTTCTATATAGATGCTACTGACAAAAACGATATTGATGGATTTGGAAACAATTATAATAAATGGTTTTCTTGGAACTGGGAAAACACTGTTCAAATTGATAAAAGCTTTGGGAGTCATACAATGTCTTTATTAGGTGGAACTTCCGCATATGATTGGGANAATAGGAATTATGGCTTTAATAAATCTTATTTAGGAGGATCCGTTAATAATGAAGTAACTCCAAATATGCTTTTAAGTAATACTGGAACTATCAACACTGCATATAACGAAGGCTACAGCGGATTTAGCTACAGAAGATATGCTTCAGTATTTGGAAGATTGAATTATGAATACAAAGATCTTTACTTTTTTACCGGGACNATAAGAAGAGACGGATCTTCAAGATTTGGCTCTGCTGAAAAATTTGGTGTTTTTCCTGGTTTTTCTGCAGGATGGAAAATTCATAATGAAAAATTCTTTAAAAATCTACAGGACAATAGCGGCTTAAATTTTATAAGCTTTTTAAAGTTTAGAGGTGGATACGGAGAAATAGGTAATAGTGAGCCAGCTGGAGACTTTGCTTACAACGGAACTACGTCTATTAACAATAGCGCTGTAATTTTCGGCCCTGATGGAACACAAACTCAAATTTCGGGATCTACTGTAGATTATGTCCCAAACCCATATTTAAGATGGGAAACTATTGGGATGACCAACTTNGCTCTAGACGCTGGATTTTTTAGTAATAAATTATGGGTTACTGCTGAATACTATGTTAAAACTACATCTGATATGATTATGGGAAATCCAAATATTCTTACTGCATGGGGAGTTGGTGGTGCTGCAAACACTAATATAGGGTCTATGGAAAACAAAGGCTTCGACTTTTCTCTANGCTATCAAAAAATGGAAGGTGAATTAAATTATTCTATCTCTACTAATATAAGTAGAGTATCTAATAAAATTACCAAGTTATTGGGTGACGATTCTTTTGTAATTCAAGGAGGAAGTTTTCATGCTATGGAATACTACACTAGAACTATTGTGGGTAGTCAAGTTGGNGAATTTTGGGGTTACCAATCCGATGGAATTTTCCAATCTCAAGATGAAGTAGATGCATTAACGTATGTAGACGACAACGGAGTTACACAACTTACTTATGGGTCAACTGTTGGTCCTGGAGATTACAGATATGTTGACCAAAATGGTGATGGGCAACTGAATGAGGAAGATAANGTTAAAATTGGATCACCATATCCAGACTTCACTATGGGTATCACTGGAGATATATCCTATAAAGGCTTTGACTTTAATATATTTATGTATTGGAGTTACGGAAATGAGCTTTTTAACACTGTTAAAGTTTTTACAGAAACTCCTTATGAGCAAACTAATATGTCAAGCTATATGCTAACCGATGCTTGGAGACCGGACAATACTTCGGCAACTATTGCTCAGTTGGGTGGNGATAGACAAAATAATTATTCAAGGTCATCTGATAGGTTTATTGAAGATGGCTCTTTTTTAAGGTTTAAAAACATCTCTTTAGGATATACTATTCCAGAAAACATATCTAGAAAGGTTAACATAGAAAAATTAAGATTCTATGTAGCACTTCAAAACTATTTTACAATCACAAAATATTCCGGACGAGACCCCGAATTGGGGAGCACATGGGGAGTTTTTGTACAGAAAGCAGACTTAGGGAATTATACCATTCCTAAAACATTAAATTTTGGAATTAACGCATCATTTTAATTATAAAAAACATGAAAAACTTTAAAAAACTTTTATGCTTTATTTTTGTCTTTGCTAGTACCTCTTGCAGCAAAGAATGGTTGGAACTTGAGCAGCCTGGGAATAACGACAAGCCCTATTTTGTAAATGCTNGTAGCGCATATGAAGCTGTAATTGCAGCATACGATGTTCAAGCTTGGAGAATGAATGTTGTCTCTTTGTGGGCAGTAGGTTCTGTAATGTCTGATGATGCTGTTAAAGGCGGAGAAAGTAATGGAGATCAACAAGGAATGTATGACTGCATGAATTTTAATGCAACACCTAACACAGATGTCCCGTCTTGGATTTGGGGAGATTTATACAGAATGATTGCCAGAGCAAGCTTTGCAGTTGATATTATGATAGAACAAGATGCAAGTGGTGAATATAATATTCCTATGGATTTAGATTTGAGAAACAGATTTATTGCTGAATGTAGATTTTTAAGAGGCTATTGCTATTTTAGACTGGTTAGAAACTTTGGGGGTGTAATGCTTTATACTTCTGCTGAAGACGATGGAACTACCCATGGTTCAGACCTTTCTAACACTAGGGCTACTCCAGAAGAAGTTTATGCTCAGGTAGAGGCAGATTTATTGTTTGCATCTCAATATTTACCTGCAACTATTCCTTTGGCAGAACAAGGAAGAGCTACAAAAGGAGCTGCAGATGGACTTTTAGCAAAAGCTTACTTATATCAAGAAAAGTGGGGGCAAGCAAAAGCTCAATGTGAAGCAGTTGTAAATTCAGGATTGTATGGTTTAGAACCTAATTATGGAGATATTTTTAGTTCTGCAAAACAATGGGGGCAAGAAGTAGTATATTCTTTACATATGGTAGAAGATCCTGATGGAAATTGGGGAGAGCATGAAGGCTCNTGGTTAAGTATTTGGTTTGGAGACAGAGACATGGGNTGGGGATATGGGTTTAGATGTCCAACTCTTGATTTTGTGAATGCTTTTGAACCTGGTGACAGTAGATATGATGCTACTATTGTTGAAGATGGTGAATCNATTCCTGGNATTTTTGGNGGTGCTCCACATGACTTTACTGGTGGAAGTTGGAATCCTCCAACTGGGTTTATGGGTCAAAAATATTTNATTCCCGATAGTGAAAGGCCTGTTACAGCAGACTGTAATGGAAATCTAGATTATATNTTCTTAAGATATGCAGATGTATTATTAATGCATGCGGAAGCCTCTATGGAACTTGGAGATAATGGTTCTGCTGAAAGTTCTTTAAATCTTGTAAGAAATAGAGCAGGGTTAGCAGACTATGATGCAAATGCAGCCGTAATTTCTACATATAAAGAAACTACTCTACTTGGCCACGATCCATTAAAGGCAAGTATTTACCATGAAAGAAGGATGGAATTAGGATTAGAAAGTGATCGTTTCTACGATTTGGTGAGATGGGGGGATGCTGCTACTGTACTTCAAAACTTTGACGACAATGGTCAGGCTTATGGTAAAAATAACTTTGTTACTGGATGTAGTGAGCTATTGCCTATTCCAGCTGGAGATATTAGTGCTTCAAATGGTGCCATTGAACAAAATCCTTGTTATTAAATCATTTTGATACCTTTCTTAAATGAAATTTTATCTTAAAGTAATTGCATTACTCATTGGGGTTAATGTCAGTGGGCAAACCTTATTACACACCAACGGAAGAGCTATTGTCGATGCCAACGGAGACTCTGTTATTCTAAAAACCATGAATCTTGGTGGGTGGATGCTAATAGAACCTTATCAATTACAGGCTGCTNGTGTTGCTTCCGCCCAATGGGAACTGGAAGAAAAAATAGAACAATTGGTTGGAGCAGCCGAAAAAGAAATTTTTTTAGAGAATTGGTATGCTAATCATGCAAGAAAAATTGACATTGACTCTCTAGCCTCTTGGGGNTTTAATGCAATAAGACTTCCTATGCATTATAACCTCTTTACGCTTTCCATTCAAGAAGAGCCAGTCTTAGGACAAAATACGTGGCTAACTAAAGGATTTGAAATGACAGATAGTTTGGTTTCTTGGTGTAAACAAAATAACATGTATGTAGTTTTAGATCTCCATGCAGCACCTGGTGGTCAAGGTGGTAATTCAGGAATTAGTGATTACAATCCTGCTTACCCGTCTCTATGGGAAGATATTAATAACCAACACAAAACTATGTCTCTTTGGAAAAAAATNGCTGAACATTATGTGAANGAACCTGCAATTGCTGGCTATGATTTTTTAAACGAAACCAATTGGAATTTAGGCACTAATGAGTTAAGAAATTTTTATACCCAGCTTACCGACAGTGTTAGAGCGGTAGATACCAACCATATTATTTTTATAGAAGGAAATTGGTATGCAAATGATTTTAGTGGACTAACTCCTCCATGGGATAATAANATGGTTTATAGTCCACATAAGTATTGGTCTAAGAACTTTCAAGCAGATATACAATGGGCGTTAGATATTAGAAACAGCTGGAATGTGCCAATTTGGTTTGGAGAATCTGGNGAGAACTCGAATACTTGGTTTAGAAATGCCATAAGACTTTTTGAGGATCATGATTTGGGNTGGGCATGGTGGCCTATGAAAAAATTAGAGTCTATTTCTTGTCCTATGTCAATTACAAAAACAGTGGACTACGAAAACTTATTAAATTATTGGGATTCTGGAAATAATCCNCCTTCAACAGCAACTGCAATTAATACCCTATTTCAACTGACAGAAGACTTAAAATTAGAAAACTGTACTTACCAGGAGGATGTTATAGACGCTATGTTTAGACAAGTATATTCAAACGAAACTAGACCTTTTGATAGTGTAGCTAAAATACCTGGAAGAATATTTGCTCCGGATTTTGACATGGGTGTAGTTGGAGAAGCATACTATGACAATGTTGTTTCTGATTTCCACGTTACTACTGGGGTTTATACTGCTTGGAACGAGGGTTGGTCTTACAGAAACGATGGAGCAGATATAAGTGAATGTAACGATGTTTACTTATTTCACAATGGGTACCAAGTTGGTTGGTTTGAAGAGGGAGAATTTTTACAATATGAATTGGATGTGGATTCTTCTGGAGTTTATGATATTAATTTTAGGTATTCCGCAAATAATAGTAATTCTAAAGTAAGTTTTTCANNGAATGATACTCTNTTTACCCCATCTAATCCTTTATCAANTACCAATAATTGGAGCTTTTGGAATACTGCAACGATACCGGATGCCATATTGGATTCAGGTCGTCATAAAATTAGATTGCATTGTGATGGTGGGGAATTTAATGTAAATTCTTTTGAATTTGTTAAAACAGGAAATATTCAGGATATTAATTCCAACTTCATTTCTGCTAGAACGCTAGACATGTACAATGTTGAGATTTTAATGAGTAAGCCAATTGACTTCTCATCCATTCCGNCAAGTCTTTTAAATAATCCTAATTCTGATTTTACTCTTCACATTGATTCTACTAGTAGCATATCTATTAATAGTATTCAATATGATCCAGCNCANCCAAGAATACTTAATTTACAGTTAANTTGGGCTATAGAAGGTTGGTCTACTGCAAATTCATCTCCAACTAAAATTGATGTCTCCTACTCAGGAAATCAAATCTATGCATTGGATGGCACCATACAATCTACTTTTTATTATGAGGATGTAGCAAATGGATTGGCTTGTAGNTATAACTGTATCCCAGGTATAATTGAAGCTGAAAATTACTTTTTTGAAGATGGAATTGGAGTAGAAGGATGTACGGATGTGGGAGGAGGAGAAAATATTGGCTACTTACATGCTGGAGATTATGTAGATTATTATGTTAATGCTAAGTTTTCTGGNAGTTTCCAAGTGAGTTATAGAAATGCTTCTGATGGTCAAAACGGAAGTCTTGAAATGCAATTAATTGACAGCTCAGGAAACAGCAGTATATTAAACCAAGTAAATTTTACAGCAACTGGGGGNTGGCAAACTTGGCAAACGACAAANACTTCAGAAGTATTCTGGCTAAATAAAGGAATCCATCATATAAGAATATTAATTACTAATCAAGAATTTAATTTGAACTGGTTTAGATTTGATATTGTTGCTGATGATGGCATAAATAATTCGCTAAAAAACACCATTGATGTCTATCCAAATCCAACCAATGATTTCCTTACTATTAGATGTTTAAATGGACATAAAATAAAGCAAGTAATGGTTTTTGATTTGTATGGAAAGTTAGTGATTAACAAAAGTGAAAATATTCTAGATTTAAAATCTTTAAACAATGGAATTTATTTNTTAAAAGTATTTGTTGCAAATCGTGTAGAGGAACTGAAAATTATTAAAAATTAAGACTTATGAAAAAACTATATTTGTTAGTGATTTGAATTAACCTTTTTTNAAACTCTACAGATTTAACACAGCATATCTGCTGCAGAAATGGCGGGTAATATGGTTGGCTTAACATTGGCAATAAACCCCATTGATTCTACATAACCCACAGATGCTGAGACCAACTTATGAGATTGGTGACTTTGATCACTATTAAAATCTAAATCTATAGAATCTACTATTATCCCTCTATCTTTTAAATAAATGGCAACATCTACTGATCTAGTNGTTTCGCCCCATAGCTTGGTCCACATNTCCTGAATTTTAGGGAGTCTCTCTTTATGGTATAAAAAATGACAGCCAGTATTGCCAATATGAAAAAGAACAGTGGTTGCATAATTGGTGTGATTAGATAAGTTTTGACTATCACAACCAACATGAAGTTTTATAGGATAACAAGAGTTNTCTAAAAAGTATTTCTTTACGTATGAAGAGATTTCATAATCTTCACTGTCCAACAGTTTATTAAAATGCATTTTAGTTATATTATAAAATTCTGTCTTAAATATAAGAATATTTGATATTCAAAATTTAAATCTTTCCCNGATNAAAATTATTCATAAAAACTCATGAAANATTATATTTTTTTTAAAAGACTAATCAATCGTAATAACTAATTACCAATAGACATTTTACGGGTATTAATACTATAATATTACATTTATAGCATAAGAAAAATTATAGNAACTATTTCTATGAAATTAAAATTGATATTTGGCTCAGACACAGGTAATACAGATTTTGTAGTAGAAAATTATTTATTGTATTTACTCAATGCTTTTGACGTAGAAATAACTGAAGTTCATAAACTAGTTGAAAAAGACTGGATAGATAATTCACTTTTTGTTTTGGGAGTTCCTACTTGGTATGATGGGGTTTTGCAAAGTGATTGGGAAGATTATTTCGAAGACTTTAAACANATAGANTTTACAGGTAAAACAGTCGCAATTTTTGGACTTGGTGACCAAATAGGGTACGATGAATATTTTGTAGACGGGATAGGAATTTTGGCCAAAGTTATTCTTGAAAATGGNGGAAAAATTATTGGNAATTGGCCCCGAAAGGATTATAGTTTTGCTGAGTCTAAAGCTTTAATAAATAAAGATTATTTTTATGGACTTCCACTAGACCAAGACAATGAGGAAGAACTTACCCTTGGAAGGCTAGAGAAATGGGTAAAGCAACTAAAAAATGAAATATCTAAAATTTAATTNGNCCCCATAATTGATATATTTAATACGTAGGNAATTTATTGNACTTTTATAAATCTGAAGAAAAANAGCTGGATAAACAGCTTTTAAAAGTTAAAAAAAGNTNTTTGTGAAAATATAACCGCTTCTTTCCTNNTTAAAAAAGATGAAAATTATTTAATGAAAATTATTTTATTTAAAAAGTTGATAACTTTACTATTATTTTAATATCTAATAATACTACTATGAAAAAAATTATATCTCTTCTTTCAATAGCTCTTTGCTTTTTTAACTACANCGCTCAAACAACCCATACTGTCAATGCTGGAAGCTATTATTACACACCNACCAACTTAACTGTTCAAGTAGGTGATTCTGTTATTTGGATAAATGATGGTGGTCTCCACGATGTGAATGGAAATATAAACTCAATCACCAACCAGCCTTTCAATAACCCTGTTACTTTTGATTCTCCATCNACTAATACTGCTGGAGCAGTTATTTTTGCTTATAAATTTACTGTNCCTGGTACCTACAATTANGATTGTTCTGTAGGAAGTCATGCTGCCAATGGAATGGTTGGAAGCGTNATTGTAACAGATCCTTCTACAAATATTAATACAGCTAATNNCAACTATTTAATTTATCCAAATCCTACATCAGAGTTTGTTTACTTAAGTGGAATTAATGGAGCTTCAAAAAGTAAGGTTTACGATATTACGGGTAAGTTGCTACAATCAACAAGTGAGANAAAGATAGATTTGAGTAACTACCCAAACGGTCTATATATTGTAAATATACNTTCCAACAATAGAGTTAATACNCATAGTATTATTAAAGAATAATCTCTTTTTCAAGAAAAAGAAATTTCGTGTTAATAATATTTCTGCTATTTAGAATGACAATAAACTAGAAAAAAAANAGGAGNTTNCCGTGTTTTTGTTTAGTGTTTTTGTAGTTTTGTTAAACAATATANAAAATTATACTATGTCTTTAATATCTAACAACGTCTGTTTTAATTGCGAAAACCTTACCGACAGCATCACCTGCGGAAAACACAATTTTAATGTAAATCTTGACAACTATTGCGAAGATCACAATTACAAAAAGTCATTAAATAAAACATCTTCCTGTGGGAACTGTATTAAGTTTAACTCTGATAAGTGTCCCAATCCAAATTATGCAGCAGACAAACTGCTTTGTTTTTCTTGGGTATCCAATAANTAAAATTTCTTAGAANTGTTATTTATTTGGAGTTACTAAATGGTGTCCCAAAGACTCTTTAATTCCAATGACTTTATTACTTGATAAATATCTTCATGGTCTTTAATTTTTATAGTNATGGTTTTCTCCCCNGAAATTGGCAAATCAAAAAAGTTGTCAGAAAAATTGTTTTCACTACTAGAAGATATCCAAACTCCTTTAGCAAAATATTTACTTTTAATTGTTACATATATTTTATTCTCTTTTTCTTCAGTTTTTGTTTCCAGCTCAAGTTCTGGGTTGGGGATATCCAATTCTTTGAAAGGCTTTAAATAGACATTTTTAGAAGATATGTTTTTTCCTCCTTTTTTTAATGCTATTTCTAAATAGCTCTTGGGTGGAATTTGATTTTTTAATATAGATAAAACAGTATTCGCTTCAAGTGGTTTTAAATCAACTTTTTTTGTCCATTTTTTTAAAAGAGAATCTCCTTTAAATGGAAAGCAAGAAACCTCAACTTCGCCATAAAAACTCTCTTTTAAGTCTGATATAACCNCTATTTGCAAATTACTATCTAAAAGCTCATGGCTAACTATTACAGGCTTAAAAGCATTTCTGACCTTATAATGAAGTGCTTTCCATTTTCCATAATAATCTATACTAGACCAAGAAGCTCCCGGCCAACAGTCATTTAATTGCCAATAAAGAGAGCCCATACAGGTTGTTTTATTCCTTCTGTGTGCTTCGATTGCTCTTTGAATACCATCCGCTTGAAGAAGCTGACTTAAATATAAAAGAGATTCAAAATCTTTTGGGTTTTTAAATTCTCTAGCCATGTATTCTTCTATAGTCGCATTTCCAATACTAGATTTCTGGTGAGACTTCATCACTTTTGAATACATGTCTTCATCTTTTTGCTTCGCGAATTGTTTAAAGGTTGAATATTCGGGAAACGATTGAAAACCANACTCACTCATAAACGAAGAAATTTTAGTGTTGTAATTTTCAAAAGGCTCTTTCCCCCACCACACTCCCCAATAATGAGTATCTCCTGTTTTATANGATTCAGGAATACCCTCTTTAGCACTTGGCGAAGAGCTCCAATAGTCAGGCCAATTGTTACTTCTACCAAAGCCATGTTCTGGATGATTTTCNTATACTACTTTAGGTAAAATATGATGAAAAAGTGTATCATAATGGTGCCATATTTTATCAGCAACCTTCTGTGTTTGTTCTTTTACTGCCGTACTTTCCCAACCCCACCTTTTCCAAGCAGCTAAATTTTCATTATTTCCACACCAAAGAACTAATGAGGTATGCTTTTTTAGTCGGTTGTAATTATCTATGGCCTCTAANCGAACATTTTCTAAAAAGGAGGNATCACCTGGATACATGGCGCAAGCAAACATGAAATCTTGCCAAACCATTAACCCCAAAGAATCACACAGTTCATAAAACCTATTGTTTTCATAAACTCCTCCTCCCCAAACACGAACCATATTCATATTGGCATTTGCAGCGGCAACTAATAAGGTTTCATAATTGGTNCTTTTAACTCTATTTAAAAATATATCTTGAGGAATATAATTTACTCCTTTGGCAAATGTTGGATACCCATTGACATTAAAAAAGAAATTAGGGGATTTAGAGGAGTCTTTTTCTTCCAAATAAATTGCTTTAAATCCTAGTTTTTGTTCTGAAAATCTTGTTTGATTATTGAACCGGATTTCTGCCTTAAAATNATATAAGTTTTGCTNNCCCATGCCATTGGGCCACCAAAGCTTNGGGTTNTTTAANGTNAAATGANNGNTTGNNTTTTGTTCTCCTTTANTTAGTCTCACTTCAGAAGAAACTACTGTTGAGTCATTTATGGTTATTAAAAGGTTTGCATTTTTATTTTCAACCGATGACTCAATTAAAACATCTGTTTTTATAAAGGTGGGGCCATCAAAACCATAGCTTATATTGAAATCTTTAATTCTAATATCGTCCCATGAGCATAGTGTTACTGGCCTCCATATGCCTGAAGTTACCAATCTTGGGCCCCAATCCCATCCATAGTGATAGCCTGCCTTTCTGGTAAAAACACTAATTCTTTTTCCACCCTCAACTTCTCCTGTCTCGGCTTGGTCGTTAGCAGATACTGGAATGGTGTAGTCTAAGGCGTTATACAATTCCAGACCTTTTTTAATTGGTGATTCTAAAATAATTTTAATAGTATTTTCTCCATTGTTAAGAACTTGACTCACATCAACAATATAGGTTCTGTGCATATTATTAGATTGTAATATTAAAGAACCGTTTAGATAGACTGAAGCATAGGTGTCTAATCCCTCAAATTTAATTTCATGATGTTGCTTTTTATACTCATTCCCTTTTAAAATAAAAGTACTTTTATACACCCAATCTTCTTTATCCACCCACTGAGCTTTGGATTCGTTTAACCTGAAGTAGGGGTCTTTTATAATTCCATTATCCATTAAATCTGTATGGACACAACCTGGCACAGTTGCTTTATACCACTTTTTGTCTCCCTTTTTTTGGAACTCCCAGTTGCTGTGTAGTTGTTTTTCTGAATTTAGATTTTGAGTGAAGTTTTCACAATAGCAAAACAGGAAAAATATGGCTATAACTACATTATTTTTCATCTTTTAAATTTAAGAAACTAATCTGGTTAATTCCACATAGATTACTACTAAGATGTGTGCAATTTGCAAAAAAATAAGTAACTTGTAGGGTGTCGTTAAATAGATATATTAAAATAAAAAAAATGAACTTAAGACTTTTATTAATCTTTTTTGTCTCCTATTCTACTTCTTTGTTTTCTCAAGAAGTTATCTCTTCTCAAGGTGATTCTTATATTGGTTCTGGAGGTGGTTTAGATTTTACTATTGGCGAGGTGGTTACAAGTACGGGAAGCAGTGGGGAAACAACTCTTACTCAAGGGTTTCACCAAACCAATTGGATCTTTGTAAACGTAGAGAATCATGTCCCTGTCTATGAAGCTATTATTTTTCCGAATCCAACAGAAGATTTTTTAAATATCAAAACAANTTCATTTAAAAATGTAAACTACAGTCTTTTCGATGAGATGGGTAAGCTTGTTTTAAATGGCATGCTTTGCTCTGAAAAAACATCGTTAGATGTATCCAAATTACATACTGGTTTATACTCATTAGTTCTAAACAGTCCTGAAAACAAATTAAAAACATTCAATATTATTAAAACACGCTAAATACAATTACTATGAAAAAGATATTACTATCCATTATTACAAGTGCTTTTATGGTCATAGTTTCCTTTGGTCAAGCGCCAGAAGGTTTTAAATACCAAGCAGTTCTTAGAGACGCTGGCAATGCTGTCATTAGCAATCAGTCTGTTGGAGTACGACTAACAATAGAGCAAGGTTCTGCAGGTGGTACAGTTGTTTACACTGAAACTTTTTCTCCAACAACCAATTCATATGGTTTAGTAAACTTAGAGATAGGAACAGGAACAACTACAGATAGTTTTACAGCCATAGATTGGGCCAATGGAACTTATTTTATAGAGACAGCGGTTGATGCATCTGGTGGTAGCAACTACTCAGTTATGGGGACAAGTCAATTAATGAGTGTTCCTTATGCGCTATATGCAAAGTCATCAGGTAACGGTGCAGGTCCTCAGGGGCCAGCAGGACCAGTAGGACCTGTAGGGCCAGCAGGAGCTGACGGAGCAGTTGGTGCAACAGGACCAGTAGGACCGGTAGGACCAGCAGGAGCTGACGGACAAGATGGAGCAATTGGTGCAACAGGTCCAGTAGGACCAGCAGGAGCTGACGGACAGNTGGTGCAACNGGANCAGTTGGTGCAACAGGNCCAGCAGGAGCTGACGGAGCAATNGGTGCAACAGGACCAGCAGGAGCTGACGGAGCAGTTGGTGCAACAGGACCAGTAGGNCCGATAGGNCCAGCAGGAGCTGACGGANNAGNTGGNGCAANNGGNNCANNAGGTCCNGTAGGACCAGCAGGAGCTGACGG
>PAST01000034.1 GCA_002713405.1 Crocinitomicaceae bacterium
TCTGGAAAGGAAGTACCATTTCATCCAGGAAGAGGAGATGCTTCTCAAGAACAAACTGATGAACATTCTTTCTCTGTGCTTGAACCTTTTTCAGATGGTTTTAGAAACTATCATAAAAATAGCTTCAATATAAATGCGGAAAAAATGTTATTGGACAAAGCTCATTTGCTTGGTCTTTCAGCTCCTGAGATGACTGTTTTAGTTGGCGGATTAAGGTCTCTTGCAATTGGGAATAATGACATAGGTAACTTTACAGAAAACCATAATAAAATAAGTAATGATTTCTTTATTAATCTTCTTGACATGAATATCAAATGGCAACCAACTGGAAGAAATAGTTATAATGGAAAAAATAGATTAAATGGTGAAGAAGTAAGAACAGCGTCTAGAGCTGATCTTGTTTTTGGTTCAAACTCACAGTTAAGAGCTATTGCTGAAGTTTATGCAGAAGATGACTCTAATGAAAAATTCATCACTGACTTTATAAAAGCGTGGAATAAAGTTATGAACGCTGATAGGTATGATTTATAATTAAATATTCGATAAATCGTGAAAACTGGAATAAAAAAAGCAGAATGCGAAAGTTTAAATCTGGTGATGTTGGTTTCTAATTGAGGCAAGTAAGCAACATTTTGTTTTTACAAAAAATAAATTACTAAAAAATTTCATAAATAGAATCTATTAATAAGGTAACTTGATTTATGATAAAAGATTTTCCCTTTGTGAATTTTGTGATAGATTGAACTCAATGGTCGATAAATTTTTAAAAGATTAAAAAAAATCCGAATGAAAAAGCTACCAAATTGGTTTATCAAGCAGCTTACTTTAGTTAAAAACTTTAGTAGTAAAGCCGTTTCAAATAACACAAAAACATATCTTTTAAATGCAATAGCTCTTTTTATAGTTGTAACATTTACATTTTACGTAGAAAGTGTTGGAAATGATTATAAAAACAGACAAAAGTATTTAGATATTTCAAAGAATATATTAAATGAATTGTACCTAATATCTGACTATACTGATGAATATATTTCACAAACTAATAGTATACTTCCTTTGTATAAAAAACAATATGAAAGATGGGACATTGATAATGATAGTGTATTTATTGATTTTTTTGAAAATGAGAATGCTCCGGGTAGTAAATTTTATTATGTTCCATTAGGGCTATTTAAAAACACCAAACCTTATAACCCTCCAAGATTAGCCTATAAAACTTTTTCTAAGGGCACTCAAGATTTCTTTTTAATTAATACTGAGATTTCTAATCGTATTTTTGAATTATATGATGGTTCCGATATTCAATATCTATTCGAAGGCACAGGGAAAAATGAAGAAAAATATATTAATCAATTCATAGATAGAATTGAAAATAAATGGATTAAAGATTTGCCTTCGGTCGATTTAGATTCAAAAGACTTTTGGATTGAAAACAGAAAATACATTCAAAATGATAAGTTTATAAAAAATATTCTAAAAAAAAGAAATGATTTATGGAACTTTTCAGTAAAAGAGCAGCTTTCATATCAAAATGAGCTAATTAAAAAGGATATCAAAAGTTTAGATAGTGTAATAAAACGAATGGACAACGAAAAATATTTTCTTTATTGGAAATTGGACTAAATGTTCGTAATAAATAATAGCTAAAAAAGGCTAAACTTGCCACTATCTTTGCCACTTTTAAAATAAAAAAGCTATAACTATCTAGAAATAAAATAGTTATAGCTGAAGGTTGCGGAGAGACAGGGGATCGAACCCTGGCAACGATNGCTCGTTGACAGCTTAGCAGGCTGTTGCATTACCACTCTGCCACCTCTCCGAATAAGTATGCAAAAATAGCATAGTTTTTGAATTGAACAATATTTAATTTATCAATTTCAAATAAATAATTTATAAGATNAATTAGAATAAAAAAGAAAAAATAAAACTAAATTTAAAGATGAAAAAANTAGTAATAGTAGCAGCTAAAAGAACTCCAATGGGTAGTTTTGGAGGTTCTCTTTCCTCTTTATCAGCAACAAAATTGGGTGCAGCGGCAATTAAAGGAGCTATTGAATCCATAAATTTAAATCCCAATTTAATTGAAGAAGTTTTTATGGGAAATGTTCTTCAGGCAAATCTCGGTCAAGCTCCAGCAAAACAAGCAGCAATTTATGCAGNTATAAATGAAAACACACCATGTACCACAGTCAATAAGGTATGTGCATCTGGAATGAAAGCAGTTTCATTGGCAGTACAATCTATAATGACTGGAGATGTAAATATTGTAGTAGCTGGTGGAATGGAAAATATGTCAATGGTTCCCCATTACTACAATGCAAGGAAATCAAAAAAACTTGGAGATGTCAACTTTGTAGACGGATTGGTTAAAGACGGTCTTACAGATGTTTATAATAAAGTTCATATGGGTAATTGCGCAGATAAATGTGCTAAAAAGTATAAGATATCTAGAGAACAACAAGATGAATTTGCCATAGAATCTTATAACAAAGCTACTCATGCTTCCAACAATGGGTTATTTGAAAAAGAAATTGTTCCTATATCTATTCCTCAACGAAAAGGGGATCCATTNGTGATTAAAGAAGATGAAGAATTTAAAAATGTAAAACTTGACAAAATACCTCAACTTAAAGCTGTTTTTTCCAAAGATGGAACAGTAACTGCTGCAAATGCATCTACTTTAAATGATGGTGCATCTGCACTTATTGTAATGAGTGAAGAAAAAGCAAATGAACTCAATCTTAAACCACTTGCAAGAGTGATTAGTTATGCTGATGCTTCTCAAGAAGCAAAGTGGTTCACTACTTCTCCAGCAATAGCAATCAATAAAGCGCTTTCAAAGGCAAATATATTGGCAAAAGATGTGGATTATTGGGAATTAAACGAAGCATTTTCAGTAGTAGGAATTGTTAATACTCAATTACTGGACATAGATTCTAAAAAAGTAGATGTAAATGGAGGAGCTGTAGCTCTTGGTCATCCTCTTGGATCAAGTGGAAGTAGAATCTTAGTAACCCTTATAAATGTCTTGAAACAAAAGAAAAGTAAAATTGGCGCAGCAGGAATTTGTAATGGAGGTGGTGGAGCTTCAGCAATGATAATAGAAAATATAAATGAATAATCTATAATTTAACTAACCAGTTAAATTTATCTGGATGTTTTCCCATTTTATATTCTGAAAGATACTTTAAGACCTTGGTGTGAAAATGGTGATCTTTAGATTTAGGAATTGCAAAGTTTTCTCCGTTTAGAGAAATATTTGATATTGGAGCAATTGTAGCAGCTGTACCTGCTCCAAATGCTTCTGTTAAAATACCATATTTAAGTGCTTCAAAAACTTCTTGAACTTCGATTTTTCTTTCTTGAACTTCGATTCCCCAATCTTTAGCAATCTCCACTACACTTTTTCTAGTAATACCATTTAGAATTGTATCACCAGCAATGGGAGTTACAAGAACATTATCTATTACAAACAGGACATTCATAGTACCAGCTTCTTCAATATATTTATGTTCTTTAGCATCTGTCCAAATTAATTGCCTAAAGCCTTCTTCAGCAGCCAACATTGCTGGATATAAAGCAGCAGCATAATTACCAGCAGCCTTTGAAAATCCAGTACCTCCTTGAACAGCTCTAGAATAATGAGTTTCTACTTTAACAGGGATAGGTTCTGAATAATATGATCCAACAGGACAAGTAAAAATCATAAATTTATAAGAATCTGATGGCTTTATACCTATATAAGGATCGGTTGCAAAAACAAATGGTCTTATATAAAGAGAATGGTCTAGATTTTGTGGAACCCATTTTTTGTCTATTGAAATTAATTCTAAAATGGAATTAACAAAAATCTCTTCATTAATTTCTGGTATACACATTCGTTTATTAGAGCTATTGAATCTTCTAGCATTTTCGTATGGTCTAAACAAAACTATATCTCCATTTTGATCTCTATGAGCTTTCATTCCTTCAAAACAACTTTGCCCATAGTGTATTGCTGAATTAGCAGGGGAAAAACTAATATCTCCATAAGGTATTATTTTAGGTTTGGACCAATTACCATTATCAAAATCCATAGTAAACATATGGTCTGAAAATATTTTTCCAAAAGGTAAATTGTCCCAGTTTACTTGTGGTAATCTGCTATTTTTTGTTAATTGGATATTAGTTTGAAAAATTTCAACTTCCATTGGTGTATAACGAAATTATTAGTTTGCAAAAGTACTAAAATAAAAATGAATTTGTGGAAAGTGAGCAAAACAATAAT
The DNA here is from genome assembly GCA_002713405.1 of Crocinitomicaceae bacterium. GTDB lineage: Bacteria > Bacteroidota > Bacteroidia > Flavobacteriales_D > Parvicellaceae > MED-G20. The sequence goes on from PAST01000034.1 coordinate 4,268, forward strand.
AGAGAAACTTTAATTAATGTGCTCAAAAAGTACTGGGGTTTTGAGGAATTTAGAGACTCTCAAAAAAGAATTATAGACTTAGTTCTTCAAAAAAAAGATGTTATTGCTCTACTTCCAACTGGTGGTGGTAAATCATTATGCTATCAACTGCCAGCGGTCCTAATGGAAGGAACTTGTTTGGTAATATCTCCTCTTATAGCATTGATGGAGGATCAAGTAAGTCAGCTTATTAAAAAAGGAATAAAAGCTGCATACATAAATTCTTCGCTTCATTCCAAGGACATTGACAGAATATTAGATAATGTTATTTATGGAGACATAAAAATTCTTTACCTATCTCCTGAAAGACTAAAGACTACTCTATTCATAGAAAGATTTAACAAGATGAATGTAAGTTTTGTAGCAGTAGACGAAGCACATTGTATTTCTGAGTGGGGAAATGATTTCAGACCAGAATATAGGAATATTTCATCATTAAGAACATTGAATAAAGACTTGTCATTCATTGCTCTTACTGCAACCGCAACCCCAGATGTTATAGACGATATAGAAAAGCAACTTTCTTCCAAAGAAAGCATTAAAATAAAGAAATCATTTATTCGAAATAATATCAATTACAGCGTAATAAATGCATTTAATAAAGAAAAGGTTCTANTAAAATTACTCACTAATGAATGTTCTATAATTTATGTTAGAAATAGAAAAAAAACAAAAGAATTATCTAAATTTCTAAATAGTAAAAAATATAAAACAGATTATTACCACGCTGGATTAGATTTTAGAGAAAGATCTGAGAAACAGAATGGATGGATTAAGAACGAATTTGACACAATGATAGCCACCAATGCATTTGGATTGGGAATTGACAAACCGGATGTTAAGACTGTTATTCACTTTGACTTACCTGACAACTTAGAATCTTTTTACCAAGAATCTGGAAGAGCTGGTAGAAATGGAATAGCCTCCTATTCTATTATTTTAAAAGACGATCAGGATATTGAAAATTTAAAAAAGAGAATCAAAATAAATTTCCCAAAAATTGAGGATATTAAGAAAGTTTTTCAAAGTATTGTCAATATTCATCAAATAACTATTGGTTACATTTCGGATGAAAAGTTTGAACTAGACATTGACATTATTTCAAATAACAATAAACTTTCTAGGTCAACTACTTCTCAATCAATTAAATATTTGATAAATGAAGGATATATTCAACAAACTAACGATTATCAATATTCAATGGCTCAAATAACAATGCCTATCTATAGGTTAAATCAGTTCTTAAATTCATACAAAAAATTTGAAAAAATAATTGATGTATTAATTAGAAGCTATTCCAACATTAATGAACAAATGGTTAGAATAAGTGAAGCAGTTATATCCAAAAGGTTGAATATTAAAAAAGAGGAAGCAATAATGTTATTAAATAAACTTCACCAGCAAAACATACTCATTTATGAAGCAAAAAAGTCTAATTACACCATCAATTTTTCTATTCCAAGACCAAACATAAATCACTTAAGTCTTTCCAAAAAATTTTTGAATTTCAAAAAGGTTAAAAATGAAAAAGCCAATCAATTAATTAACTATGTAAACCAAAAAATAGAGTGCAGAAATATTAACATACTGAACTATTTTGGAGAACATAAAAGTGAAAAATGTAAAAACTGCGACAATTGCAATATGGGTTTGAAAATCAAAAATAATTCTGATAAAGTAGTCGAAAACGCAATTATTTTGTTGTTAAATTACGAACCTAAATCTCCAAGCTTGATTTATAAGCAGCTAGAAGAAGTAGTAGAAAAACAAAGGTTAAACTCTATTTTAAAAAAAATGATTTTAGAAGAAAACATTCTTAGAGACCAAAACAACTTATTGTATATTAATCAATAATTCCTTTAGTTTTCCTTAGCTCTTTAATCTCACAATAATGGCATTTATTGTCTTTGGACTTAAATAAGTTATTCATTTCACAAAATAACTCTCCAAGAGAATCAAAACTTTGCTTATAAAATAATCCAAAACCTTGGGTATAGTTGGATTGATTTTGATTAGAAAGATTGTATTCGTTGGACTGGTTATAGGCATGAACTCTGATATTGCCCTTACTATTTAGTTTATATTCGATGTTCACATCTCCAATAAATGAATTTGGATTTTGAGTAATATTATTCGATTGCGACATTCCTAGATTTGTTTCTACAGTTAAACGATCGTTGAATTGCTGAGTAGACATTGCAACAGATAATTCTTCATTCGATAACTGATTACCTAAAGTGTAGTTAAACCCTATATCAAACTCATCTGTAAATGAAGAAATCATATTTCCTAACTGGTTAGATAATACTTCACTAGTTGAAATATCATAAGACTTTACATTATTACCTAAATTGAGATGGTTAGGAGTAATAAATTGATTTAAAATTAAAAGAGAAAATACTTGTTTATTAAGCTCTTCTGTATTTGATAAAACTCTTTTTAGTGCTGTTTTAACCGATTCGTTTCCATTAGGAACCTCGATGTTAAATTGTATATCTGGATTCATTAAATTATTTTCTAATTCAATATCAACATCTACCATACTTTTGTGCTTCCAATTTTCTCTTTCAATTTCTGGCATTATGTTGTACAAACTAGTTCTTAAGGGATATCTTGCACTCAAATCTATTTTGGCATTGTAAGGGTCCCCTAGCCAAGTTAAGGTACCTCCCTTTATTAAATCAAACTTTTTATTTATAAAATCTTTCAAAGTAAAAACATACTCTCCCTCATTAATAACATAATTACCATACATAGTTAAATCGTAGTTTTGATCAATATTTAATTGGATATTCCCATGACCACTAGATTTCATTTCGTCTCCTACTAAATCGTCAAATATCAGCTTTACCTCTGCCTCTTCTGTAATTTCTAAATCAATATCAATATTCATTTTATCTTTCGAGAAAATTGGTTTGATAATTGTTTCAAAACTATTGGTATCCTTATTGATAAATGATATAAAATCGTGAAGGACAACTTCTGAAGAACCGTATAATGGAATATTTAAAGAGGAACCCTCTTCTGTTATTGCATTTACATAAATTGATAAATTTTCGATAGAATCGTAACTTATATCAGCTGAACCAGTCATAAATACCTTACCATAATAATATGGATTTTCAGAAAATGTATTGTTCATTACCATTATTGGCTGGTCAATTTCTAAAGAAATATTTAATGAATAATCTATAAAATTATCGTGGTGGTAATTACCATTAATAGTTCCAATATTATTTAACTCATCTAAAAAATTACCATTAGAAATTTCAATTGCATCATCTTTGACCAGAAGGTTGCCATTTACTTTAAAACGAGTATCATATTCTGTTAATTTCAATTCTCCATTGTAAAGAGATAAATCGCCGTTAAATTTAGGATGAAAGGGATCTCCGTAGATGGACAAATCTCCATATAAAAGCCCCTCTAGATCGGAGAGAATGGCATTGGGNAGGAAAGGACTTAAAAAATCGATATTTAAACTATCAAATTTAACTATACCATCTAACTTTTTATCATTATTGGGNTAAAAGTANCAATCAATTAATTGAATTTCCNGATGGTTGTTTTCGTTTACTAACCCACCATTTAGAATAAATTTATTAGTGTTCTCCTGCCATAGTGAATGGAAATTAAGNTCTCCAATAGGGAAAAGATTAAATATAAAATTATCAATATTAAACTCATTAAATAATTGAGGATTATAAAGCAACGATTGAAAATTAATTTGGGCATTCAAGACACCTTCCATCGTAGTATTTTTTTTGTTAAAATCGAATAACAACGGGACAGAACTTAATTGGAAGTCTTGAATTTCAAGCGATAAGCTGTCTTCAACTTCTCGGCCTATATTCCCATTTAAAATAATTGCCTGATTAGCATTGGAAAGTAGAATTGAATCTAAAAAACATTTATCATCCATAAACTTTATAGAAGGATTTCCTTGCATATTCCAATAACCTACAGAGTTATCAAATAGATAAAACTCTTCAAGATTTACAAAAATCATTTTTGAACTTTTAAAATCTATAATGGAACTTAGCTTTCCAAGGGAAATAGAATCGTTATTATTCCAAGCTAAGGAGGTATTTACTACGTTATTTTTTGCAGAAGTTTGTAATTCAATATTTTGAAAATTAACAATTTGGTTATTTATAATCTCGTCAACTGAAAAATTAAATTTTAGATTACTGTCTAAATAAATATCTTTTGAATCTTTAATATTTAAATTCAAATTCTTTAATGTAAAATTATTATACTGAACTTTATTTGAGTTTAAACTAAAATCTAACAGTTCTTTTTCTTCATTAAAGGAGAATCTTAAGTTCGAAGCTTTTGCAATATTCAAGTAAGGGAAAAAGACAGCTGAAATCTTAGAAAAGTCACGAATTTCTAAATCAAAATCTACATATTGTTTACTTGGAAAATAATCTGAAGGTTCTAATAAATTTGGAAAAATAGTAGCGTATAAATTTTTTAAGTCTTTACTTAATTGGTCAAACTTGAAATCCCCTGAAATATTAAAAGAGGCAAAATCAGAACTAAAATTTAAAATATGATTGTAGTCATTAGACTGTGAATCAAAAAAAATATTACCAAAAGTATAGGTTTTACCATCTTCCATAAATACAACATCTTCCATATTAGCAAATCCTGTAAAATCTGTCCAATTATTTCCAAAACCACTTAAATAGGTTTTAAAAGAAGCTAGGCCCTCAGGATGATTATCTAATAAACCAATTTTACCAAGAAAAGCATTTTTAATATCCATGGAAAAATCAAATTCAGTCACTGGATTATTTAAATCTATATTTCCAATAAAGTCAAGATGAATATATTTATCTACAAGTTCCATTTGACCGATAAAAGATTTATTTTTAAAGGCGCCAGTGATATTTAAATCCTCATATTTATAATTTTTGAATGTGAAATCAGACAAATATCCTTTTATTTTTAAATCAATATCTTCTTTGTAAAGCCCCTTTCCATCAATTTCGAAGTGGGCATTGAACTTTTCAGATTTTTTATTATCTAATAATGAAATACCAGTGATTTTTTTTGCATCAATATTAAAATGGTAAAATATCTCTGATGAATTATCATTAAAGAAATGTAAATCCCCAACGAATTCTCCGTTTGAAGAAACAAATTCTAAATTTGATTTTATTTCCTCATTATTACCATTTCCTGAGATTTGGAAATCAAAATTATTGATTTTCTTAAGTTGTTTTAATNCTAATGGAGGGATTTTTAAATTAATATTTTCTTGAAGAGATATTAAATCATTTACAAAAATGGAATTGGATTCTATATTGAAAAAATAAGATACTAAATTTTCATTTGAAAAATCTTTAATTTCAAAATCACCTTCAAGAGAAGAATTTTGATAGTTAAGAGAAATATCTTCTAACTTAATTGAAGAAGAGGAAGCTGAAAAATTGGTCCTAAGATTAAAATTTAGTTTAGTATCTAGTTTATTATTAAAAAATAAATTATAGTCTCTAATAGAAAGTTGGGATTCCATATTTTCAAATCGTATGAATTCATTCTTAAAATCTAAATTTAGATTTATTTTATCGGAACTAAATGTACTATTTGGTGTTTTTAATTTTAAATTAACTAGGTTAATTTTAGTTGAATCTAAATATAAATCTGCATTTACACTTGATATACTAAAACCTTTTTCATGTTGAAATTTAAGATCGCTTATTTTTGAAAAAAATAAATTATTATCTAATGAAATNTTATTTAATAAAAAGTTTAAGTTATTAATTTTAAAATTCTGAATATCAACACTTTTAATTTCTTTAAAACTGTTTTTTGAAAGGTGATAAAATTGACTATTCTCAATTTTAAATTCATTTATCAATAGCTGATAATCTTTACTTTCTNTTTGATTTTTTTTAANGNTATTTAACAAAAATTCTATTTCGTATTTTTTCTTNCCAGGGTTTTTTCTTAAGACAATTTCTGCATCTTTAAAAATCACTTGATTTACTATAAATTTCCTATCCAGCCAGTTAANATCTTGAATATCCACTANCAGTTTTGGGACAAACAAAACAGTATCTCCATTTAAATCAGGAATAAATATTTTATTTAATTGTAGATTGGAAAACCCATTTAAAGAAACTTCTTCAAGACGGATGTCGGAATTTATCTCGTTACTTAAATAATTAGTAANCTCTTTGGAAATTTTATTTTGAAAAAATGAAAATCTAATTAAGAACAAGAATAATATTATCAGTAAAATAGAAAACTCTATTAGATTAAAAGTCAATCTAATTAAAATGGAATTGGTATTTTTGAAGTATTCTTTCAACTAACTATAATGAATGTAGACAAAGATAGCATCATTCTCGGTATAGAGTCAAGTTGTGACGACACCTCAGCAGCAATTCTTATCAATGGAGTTGTACANTCNAANGTTACAGCTAACCAATCCATACATGAAAANTATGGAGGGGTTGTCCCAGAATTGGCTTCTAGAGCACATCAAGAAAATATTGTTCCTGTAGTTTCGACTGCTTTAAAAGAAGCCAAAGTAACAGTTGAAGATCTTACTAGTATTGCTTTTACNAGAGGTCCTGGTTTATTAGGATCTTTATTAGTCGGTACATCTTTTGCTAAATCATTATCCTTATCGCTTGGTATTCCCNTTATTNAAGTTCATCATATGAAAGCNCACATCCATGCAAATTTNATAAAAGAGAAAAAAGNAGATAATCCAGCACCTAATTTTCCTTTTATCTGCTTNACAGTTTCTGGTGGACACACTCAAATTGTATGGGTAGAAGAACCCTTAAAAATGAAAGTTATAGGAACTACCATAGATGATGCAGTTGGAGAAGCATTTGATAAAGCAGGAAAAATTATGGGTCTTGGATATCCTGCAGGTCCAATTATAGACCAACTTTCTAAAGACGGGGACAGCAATAAATTTGATTTTACTTACCCAAATGCTGGAGAATTAAATTATAGTTTTAGTGGTTTGAAGACTCAATTTTTAAATTTCATTAGAAAAAACGAACATAATAATAAGCACTTTTGCAAAGAAAACTTAAATGATATCTGTGCTTCGTATCAATCTCACTTAGTGAGTTACCTACTAAAAAATCTAGAAAAATCTATTAAAAATTATTCTTGCAAAGACCTTGCTTTAGCAGGTGGAGTTTCTGCAAATTCTCATCTTAGGAAAGAGTTTGAAAAACTTGGGAAATCTCTTGGATGTAAAACCTTTGTACCTAAAATTAGTTATTGTACAGACAATGCGGCTATGATTGCTATGAGTGGGAAATTCATGGAAGAAAAAGGTTATTTCGCAGACTTAAGTACAAGTGCAAGTGCAAGAATACCAATGGATTAGGCAGATTTATTTAATTTTTTCTTATTGTACCAGCCCAGTAAAATTAAACCAAAGATGGAGGCGATAGTAATCCACGCCCACATTGGAAAAACAGGTGTTTCTCCCCTAGCATAAGAATGAAGTCCTTTGGATAAGTAATAATTAACACCTATAAAAGTCATTAAAACACTAGAGAAAGCCAATATGGAGGCAACGTTAAATGTGAATTTACTTTTTAGTCCAGGAATCAATCTAAAATGTAAAATTATAGCATAAGTCAATACAATAACTAGTGCCCATGTTTCCTTTGCATCCCATCCCCAATACCTGCCCCAAGATTCGTTGGCCCAGATTCCTCCAAGAAAAGTTCCAATTGTAGCAAGCGCTAACCCAATAGTAAGCGTCATTTCATTTACATAGGTTAATTCTGAAATAATCATTTTCAGATTTTTATTTTTTGGTTTTAGGAATATGTAGTTAACAACATTAATTAGCCCAAGAATAAAACCAAGCCCTAAGAAGCCATAACTTATTGTTATGCAAGCAACATGTATAACCAACCAATAAGACTTAAGTACGGGCTGTAAATCGGTTAATTGTGGGTCAAAACTACTATGGCCAGCAGTCATTAATATACAAAATGCCAATAATGCAGTTCCTGCTAGAGTTATTCTTGAACTTCTTATAAATAAAAAACCTGCTAAAACACCTCCCCAAGCAATAAAGGTAAGCGCTTCATAACCGTTACTCCACGGCGCATGCTCAGTTATATACCACCTTAATGCCAGTGCATAAGTATGCATACCAAATACTACCATTATTAAAAGAATCAAAACCCATAAAATATATTTTACAATTTTATTTATAAGATTTTTCTTTTTACTCAATGCATTCCAAAAAGAAAAAATAAGAAGTAAAACTGATAAATAACCATAGTAATTTTTTACCTTTACAAATAGATTTGAGTGATTGTAAGAGATTTCTCTTTCAATCTGATTTTTATTTAGTAGCAACTCTTTCGGTGCTGTTTTAATTTGATATGCTTTAATAAAGTTTAGAATTGACTGAGCAGTTTCATAATTGTCTGTTTTTTTTGCTTCAGCTAAATCAATTATATAGGATCTAAATAATCTAGAAAGAGAAATATTTGCAAGATGTTGATCTAAAGTATCTATAGGTTGTTCTGCATAAGGATCCATCCAATCCACCCAATTGTTATTTAAATCTCCGGGAATTGGAAATATTTTTAAAAAAGCACCATTCATAGTCTGAAGAACGATATTCATTCTTTCGTTGGCCTTAATTAACTCCTTGTCAAAGACATTTTTTTCTACATCTTTTTTTGCAAAGCTTATTTGAACTAGCTCTTTTAATTTTTCGGTTCCATCTGGATTGAAAAAATCTTTAACAGAAGCAAATTTGCCTTCAATTCCTAAGGAATCTGCCACACCAGTACCTTTTTTAATATAAATTATTTTTTCCTCTAACCAATATGGTTTGTCTAAAATCATATCTATAAAAATCTGAATTGGATTTACAGAAATATTATCACTTGTGGTAAAGTCATTTTCTTTTGAAATCTTATGAAAAATATCGTAAGCTAGTGTATGAGTAGGTTCAATTCTCCCATCATAAGTTTGAACCAATAAAATACCCATCGAATCAGCTTGTTCTTTTGGAATAGGTTGGTATTTATATACTTNTTCTAAACTATCGGAACTAATANCTTGAGAGTTGGCTGACAACATTAAAAAGGAAATTAAGATGGTAAAAGCNGCTTTTCTTTTGTTCCTTATTTTGATGGCTTTTTTTCTAATGTCAACAAATCTAGAGCTAGGATTAAATAAAGTTCCTAGTAACCCTATTGCTAAAAGCAAATATCCTAAATAAGTTACTAGAGTTCCTAAAATATCATGATTTACAGACAAGATAGTAATATCAGGATCTAAACCAGCAGTTTTCTTCTCTTCATCCGACCAGTCGTAACTAGATTGGAAAAATCTAAATCCTCCATAATCTACAACATGGTTCATAAATAGATTGAAAGAGTCATTTACAGCATTGGATANATCTAAAATAGTAATATCACTTTCATAGCTACTNGGACTNTCAGAACCAGGATATTTCATCAACCTAAATTCTGTAAGTCCAACTTCAAAAGGAATATCAATTTTTTTTGAACCATATGCTATAGAGAAAAATAAATCACTGNACTTTATGGCAGTTGGAATAGGTCTTAACCCNGCTTTTCCAAATACTATTTCATTCTGAACATCTCCATTTGTAGAAATTTCAACTTTAAGTGCGTCTGGCAAATCTTCATCATCTGAGGGAACATATTTAAATTTAGATTTATCTTCAATACTACTTATCATTATTTGCTGTCCCAAAAAAGAAATTAAATTCCTTNCATCCACACTATGTAATATGTTTGGAGCTAAAGTATCCTGAGGAATTTCTCTGCCGCTTTGTCTATCTTNAANAGAAAGACTTGCCATATCTATTTTACTCATTTCAAAAGGAGCAAATATTTCTAATTGGTCATTNTTATAAAAAAAACGAACAGCGTCTTGCCTATCATTGTTNTTAAATGCAAATGGTATTCCTTGTTGAACAACTACCTCTCCTGANGGTAAATATAAATTTTCTCTACCTGGAAGTATAAGATGAAGATGGGNTTTTCCTCNAGGAACGTCCTTNAAAAATTCTTTTTTTGCATTTTCAATCCTCTCTACAACTTTCACATTGACTTCTCCCTTTCCAGGNAATTGAAAACTAGTAGTAGGTAACTTTGTAAAAACCTTTGAAAAATAGTGCTGAATAGATTCGTTGTACTGTAGAGTATCATCGTGAACTATGATTTGTAGATAAGGTTCAGAAGAAAAAATTTCGCTGGAAGTNTGTTTTTCTTGTATCAACATTACTCCCTCGTATCCAAAGTATCTAGAAAAAAATGCTCCNAGAAGAGCGATAATAAAACCAAAATGGAGTAATAGAATAGACCATTTTTTCCACTTTAAAAGCTGGTATGTTCTAATATTATTTATAAAATTTAAAAGAATTAGAAGTAAAATAAGTTCGAACCATTTTGCATTGTAGACCAGTTCTTTTGCAGTAATTGTATCGTATTCATTTTCAATGAAAGTTGCAACTCCTATTGATGCAGCCATTGAAAAAAGCAAAACAGCCATAAACCTAGCAGACAATAAATGTTTAAGTATTCTCATTTGGTGNCGAAATTAACTAAAAATATGTCCATAAATGCTTAATGTTTAGAACTAAAATTGTTAAGGATTGGTAAATTCAACAACTTAATAAAGAATTGTACCTTTAATNCNATGGAAANGNATAATTATTTTCTTGAAAATTTCAACTCTCACGACGGAAAGAATCTTGTAATTCATCACTGGCCAGTAGAAAAACCAAAGTTGTTAATTCATTTGATACATGGAATGAGTGAACATGGATATAGATACAATGAATTCTCTAGATGGTTNAATAAAAAAGGAATNTATGCATATGCTCCTGATCTAAGAGGACATGGAAAGACTGCTGAATCNNTAGAGAGTATTGGTCTATTTAGCATAAAAAATGGATGGAATAAAGTAGTAAAAGATCTTAAAACGATTACAGAAGATATTTCCTCAAAAAATCCAAATATTCCTACCGTAATTTTAGGGCATTCCATGGGNTCTTTTCTTGCCAGATCTCTTTTAATTGATTTCCCAGAAACTGTCAACCACTACATATTTTCAGCTACTGCCTCTCATCCTGGCTTAAAAGGTTACTTGGGAAGATTTATTGCCAAATCCAATAGCTTTCTTTTCGGAGGAAGAACCAAATCAAGACTTTTACAATTATTGGTTATGGGAGAATTCAATAAAAAGATTAAAAAACCAAATACAAAAAAAGACTGGATATCTAGAGACGAGTCAGTAGTTGAGCAATATATCAATGATCCATATTGNATGCAANTATTTAAGAATCAATTTTTTGTAGATCTTGCATTTGGAGCAATGTCAGTAAATCAAACTAATAATATTCTTAGAATGAATAAAGACAAACATTATTTACTTTTTAGTGGAACTATGGACCCTGTAGGTAATTATGGAAAAGGAGTTCAAAAACTACACAAGAAATTCATTGACGCAGGATTAAAAAATACGGATTTAAAACTTTTTGATAAAGGAAGACATGAAATGTTGAACGAAATTAATAAGCTGGAGGTATATCAATACATTTACAATTGGATCGATAAAAAAATATTAAATGGTAAATGACAAAATAGAAAGTATAAAAAAAAAGCTGCCCAACGGAGTTCAACTTATTGCTGTTTCTAAAACCAAACCTGTAGAAATGATCCAACAAGGCATGGAATCAGGACACTTAGACTTTGGAGAAAATAAAGTTCAAGAAATGGTTCATAAGCATGTGTCTTTACCAAAAAATATTCGTTGGCACATGATTGGTCATCTCCAAAGAAATAAAGTTAAATACATAGCTCCTTTTGTACATTTGATACACGGTGGAGATTCTAAAAAACTATTAGATGAAATAAATAAACAAGGTTTAAAAAATAATAAAACAATTAACTGCTTGTTACAATTTCATATTGCTAGTGAAAGCACAAAATTTGGATTTAGTATTGAAGAAATAAGAGACGTTATAGATTCCCAACATCACTTGAATTGGGAAAATATAAATATTCAAGGGGTTATGGGTATGGCAACATTTACCAACAATAAAAACCAAATAAAAGCAGAATTTAGTTTATTAAAAGAATATTTTGAAGAGCTAAAACCAATTTTTGGAAAAAATTTCAAGACGTTATCTATGGGAATGAGTGGAGATTATTTAGAGGCAATTTCTAGAGGAAGTAATATGATTCGAATAGGAAGCAATATTTTTGGGAAAAGATAATTTGATAAAAAATAGAATCGTTACTTTAATATTTATTTAAACTTATAATTTTGCCATTTTAAAATAAAAATGAATACACAACAAAAAGTTATTAATCAAATAAAAGCCGATTTAGCAAGCGATAATAGTTCAATAGTTTCTAAAGCACTTATTAAAACAAAAGCCAAAGGAAATGAAGAATTAATTACACCACTTGTTGGACTTTATAAAACAACAAAAGATATAAAGTTAAAAAAGGAAGTTAAAAATATTTTCTCAGAGCTAAAGAACAAAGATTGTGTCGATTTTCTACTCCCTCACTTGAAAGAAGACAATGACGAAGTAAAAGAGCTTATATTATTTTCAATGTGGAGCTCTGGTATCGATATGACAGATTACATTGTAGAATTAATAGAACATTCTTGTGATGGAGGATTTATGGTTATTTTAGAAGCACTAACCGTTCTAGAAAATTTAGAAGGACCTTTCAATGACGAAGTTCTGTTTCAAGGGTCTACAATTATTCAGGAAAAATTATATGAGTCTGAAGACGACAAGAAAAAAGAATTATTACAATCTATGAGTAATATAATTCAGGCATTTAGTACTTAATTAATTTTGAAAAAAATAAAAAACATAACCATATTAGGAACTGGAAATATAGCCAATGGGTTTTTAAATTTATTTATAAAAAATCAATTTAAAATTGATTGTATTTTTGGCAATTCCTCAAAAAATATTGAAAAAAGTGTTTTGAAAAATACTTTTTTTACCAATAATATTTCAAAAATACCATCTACTAGTGATTTATATATTTTTGCCTTGAGCGATGATGCATACCTAGAAGTATTTAAAAAAATTTCTAAAAACAACCATTTAACAATTCATACATCGGGAAGTTTGGATAGTGAAAGTCTTGATGTTTTTTCAAGTAGATGGGGATGTATCTACCCTTTACAAACTATAAAAAAAGATTCAAAAATTAGTTGGGAAAAAGTTCCTTTTTTTATTGAAGCTGCTAATGAAAAAGACGAAAAATTATTGAGTGTATTTTGTTCTTCCAATAACATGAATTTTTCTATTTTAAACTCTTCTAAAAGAAAAAAACTTCATCTTGCAGCTGTAGCTTCTAACAATTTCACCTATCATTTACTAAGCATGGTTAAGGAATATTGTATTAAAAATGAAATTAATTTTAAAGATTTAAAACCTCTTTTGGAAAAAACTATGGAGGCATCCTTAAATGAAGATCCATATATAAAGCAAACAGGTCCAGCCAATAGAGGAGATAATAAACTTATAGAAAAACAGATAAAGGAACTTAAAGAGTTTAAAAACCTTCAAGAAATTTACGAGATTTTCACAAAACAAATTATTAAAAAACACCACCATGAGTTATAAACAAAGACTTTCTAAAATCAATACTTTTATTTTTGATGTCGACGGAGTACTAACAGACGGAAATGTTATTTTAGATTCATCTGGAGAATTAGTAAGAACCATGCACACCAAGGATGGATATGCGTTGCAACACGCTGTTAAAAAAGGCTATCATATTGTGATTATAACAGGTGGAAACTCCCAAATGGTTAAGGAAAGACTTAATGCTTTAGGGATTAAAGATGTCTATTTAGCAGCTCATCAAAAACTTCCTATTTTAGAAAACCATTTAAAAGAAAATAATATTGATTTAAATCAAGTTCTTTATATGGGTGATGACTTACCAGACATTCCATGTCTTAAAGTTGTAGGAGTATCTACTTGTCCTAAAGATTCTGCTGTAGAAGTAAGGGAGTTATGCGATTACATTTCACATATAAATGGAGGAAAAGGTTGTGTTAGAGATGTGTTGGAACAAACTATGAGAGTTCAAAACAAATGGATGAATGACGATTCCTATTCATGGTAAAAAAATATTTTAAAGCCATAAGAATTAAAAACTTAGCATTATTGAGTTTAATATTTTGGGGACTGATGCTTCATAACTATTCTGAGGATTTTTCTTTTAAAGTTGATCATTTATTACTTTTTATTTCTATTATTATCACTACAGCATCTGGTTATTTAATCAACAATTACTACGACTTAAATAGCGATAAAATAAATAATAAAAATATTGAGGATTTAAGTAAAACCTTTTACAGAAATTGTTACTTATTACATTTATTTACTTCTTTATTAGTTCTTTTTATTTCTGATTTATCCCCAAGTTGGTTAAATCTTGTAATAATTACCCATATTTTAGTTTATCTATATTCTCTAAAATTACAGCACTTGCCAATTATAGGTAATCTAGTAGTAGCTTTCTTATCTAGTATAGTTTTGGTAATTCCCTACTGGTTAACAGGTAAGTTTTGGGAGCTAGAAAATTTTAATATATCAGAAAATCTAAATCAGATATTTGTAATTTTTTGTTTTCTAATTAGCATAAAAAGGGAAATTGTAAAAGATATTGAAGACATTCAAGGCGATTTAAAAACTGGTAGCTATACCCTACCTATTGTTACAGGACAAAAATTTTCTAAATTAATATTGGGTCTTTTGGTTTTAATAAGTATTGGTTTTTTAATTATTTGTGTTTTGGAAAGTATTCTAAGTATTCAAAATATATTTTTCTTTCTTACTATGATTTCTTTATTACTTACTTTTCTTTACAAAACCTACCAATCCTTTGAAAAGTCTGATTTTAAAACCTTAAGTAATCTACTAAAAATTAATTTCCTTGCAGCGGGAATTTGGCTGTATATTTTATTGTGAATTTACTGGAAGAAAAAATAAAAAGGATTGATATTAAACTAGCTTCAAAATCCCCACGAAGACACCAGCTTTTAAGAAATATTATTAAAGATTTTGAAATAGTTAGTAAAGAAATAGATGAAAGTTATCCAAAGTCGTTAAAAGCTAGTGAAATTGCTTTGTACTTAGCAAAATTAAAAGCTAAATTTTACGAAAAAGACGCGAAAGAAAATCAACTGTACATTACTGCAGATACTATTGTAGTTTATAAACAAAAAGTTTTGGGCAAACCAAAAAATAAGAAAGATGCATTTAATATACTCCAAGAACTTTCTGGAAATACCCATATAGTATACACAGGAGTAAGTTTATTATTTAATGGGGAGATTAACTCTTTTGTAGACGCTACAGAGGTTACTTTTTACGATCTAACTAAAGATGAAATTAAATTTTACATTGATCATTATAAGCCTATGGACAAAGCAGGTTCTTACGGAATTCAGGAATGGATGGGATATGCAGGAGTAAAAAAAATAGAAGGCGATTTTTTCAATGTGATGGGACTTCCTTTACATAGATTATATAGAGAAATTGAAAAAATTATTTCAAAAAAAAATTAATTGCCATTTTATAAGAGGCTAGTCCAAGTCCTGCAATTACTCCCCTACAATTTTTTGCTATCATAGATTGGTGTCTGTATTCTTCTCTAGCATATATATTGCTTATATGAACTTCTAATACAGGTGTTTTTATTGCAGCTATTGCATCGGCAATAGCTACCGAAGTATGGGTGTATCCTCCAGCATTTAAAACAATTCCATCAAAGGAATAACCTGTTTCTTGAATTTTATTAATTATTTCTCCTTCAACATTACTTTGAAAACTAGTTAATTCCATGCCTGGAAATTCTGCTACTAATTCTTTGAAATAGTTGTCAAAAGATTTATTACCATAGGTTTCTGGTTCTCTTTTCCCTAACAAATTTAAGTTTGGGCCATTTATGATAATAATTTTTTTCATAGAAGAATTGTAGTTGGCTATAAATATAATTATTTAACGTAATCTTGTTTTGTTTTAATTGGAATTTTAGCTCTTCTATTCAAGTTAAGAACCATATAAGGACTATAATTTTGAGAAGGATAATACTGGTTTTAAACAAGNCAAAAAGTAATCCAAGTTTTTACTAAGTTTANANTATATTTATTTTCAATTAACAAANTTATTCTATGAAAAAGCTTAACCTAGTAGCATTTGGATTTTTATTTTTCTTTTCACTTCAACTATCCCATGGCCAAGACAAAAAAGAACAAAAACCTTCTATTTCTTCCGTCTTAGGTGGTTTTAAATTTAGAAGTATTGGACCGGCTTTTATGTCGGGAAGAATCGCAGATATTGCCATAGATCCAAAAAATGAAAATACCTGGTATGTAGCCGTTGGTTCTGGTGGAGTTTGGAAAACTAATAATGCNGGAACTACTTGGAGTCCACTAACAGAAAATATGCCTTTCTACTCTACTGGATGTATTACCATTGACCCGAACAATAATGCATCTATTTGGTTAGGTACAGGAGAAAATGTAGGTGGNAGACATGTAGGNATTGGACATGGTATATACCATAGTTTAGATGGNGGAAAGACCTGGAAAGACAAAGGACTTAAAAAATCTGAACACATCTCTAAAATTATTGTTCACCCAACAAATGCCAATANCATTTGGGTTGCTGCTCAAGGTCCACTNTGGAGCTCTGGTGGAGAAAGAGGATTGTACAAGAGCGATGACGGTGGAGCCACATGGNAAAACACCTTAGAAGTAAACGAATGGACNGGAGTTACTGACCTATTAATTCATCCAAATAATCCTGATATATTATACGCTGCNACTTGGCAAAGACATAGAAATGTTGCCGCACTTCTTGGTGGAGGCCCAGGAACTTCTATCTATAAAAGTATGGATGGNGGAAATTCTTGGGTAAAAATAAANAAAGGTCTTCCTGGAGAAAATATGGGAAAAATTGGTCTTGCCATTTCACCAATGCAACCAAATGTTCTCTATGCAGCAATCGAACTAGAGAGAAAAAAAGGCGCTGTATATAGAACTAATAATTCAGGTGCAAGCTGGACTAAAATGTCTGATGCAGTTTCTGTTGGAACAGGACCTCATTACTACCAAGAGCTTGTAGCCTCTCCCCATGTTTTTGATAAAATTTATTTGATGAATGTACGTGTTCTTGTTTCAGACAANGGAGGAAAAAAATTCTACACCATGAGCGAAAAAAATAAACACTCTGACAACCACGCTCTTACTTTTAAAAAAGGTGATCCTAATTATATGCTTGCTGGTTCTGATGGTGGAATCTATGAATCTTTTGACGGCTCTNAAACCTGGAAATTTGTTGGCAATCTTCCCATTACCCAATTTTATAAATTAGCGGTGGACGATGCAAAACCTTTTTACAATATCTATGGTGGTACCCAAGACAACAATACGCAAGGAGGTCCCTCTAGAACGTTCAAAAGAAACGGAATTTCCAATTCNGATTGGGAAGTAGTTCTAGGTGGTGATGGACATCAACCAGCAACCGAGCCAGGCAATCCAAATATTATCTATGCTCAATCGCAAGAGGGATACATTAACAGAATAGATCGTACCAATGGAGAAGTTGTAAATATTCGTCCAGTAGCAGGAATTGACGAACCTTATGAAAGATTCAACTGGGATTCTCCTATTTTAATAAGCCACCACGATCCAAAAAGAATTTATTTTGCTTCTCAGCGNGTATGGAGATCTGAGAACAGAGGAGACAATTGGATGGCNATTTCCAAAGATTTAACCAAAAATCAAGAACGTTTAGCGCTTCCTATTATGGGTAAAGTACAAAGTTTTGAAAATGCTTGGGACGTTTACGCAATGTCTACTTACAATACCATTACCTCTCTAGCAGAATCTAAAGCAGATGAAAATGTTCTGTATGCAGGTACAGATGATGGAATTATCCAACTTACTAAAGACGGNGGTAAAAGCTGGAAAAAAATGACTGTAGANCAACTACCAAAAGTACCNTCTACAGCATTTGTAAATGATATTAAAGCGGATTTATTCGATAAGCAAACTGCTTACATAGCTTTAGATAATCATAAATTTGGAGACTATCAACCATATCTTTACAAAACTATTGATGGTGGAAANAAATGGATATCTATTAGTGATGGAATCCCAGATGGAACACTCGTATGGCGAATTGTTCAAGACCACATCAATCCNAACCTGTTATTTTTGGGAACCGAGTANGGNGTATACGTAAGTTTAAATAAAGGTGAAAAGTGGCATAAATTTTCAAGTGGGCTACCTACTATTCCAATTAGAGATTTGGCAATTCAAAAAAGAGAAAACGACCTTGTACTAGCAACTTTTGGAAGAAGTTTTTATGTACTTGACGATTATAGCGCGCTGAGGGAAATCAACGAGAATTCTATTGGTGAAGAAGCCATTTTATTTGCTCCTAAAAAAGCACTTCAGTACAACCGTATTAATGGAGGTACTAGAAGTAGTGGAGGTGCTACTTACAATGCAAAAAACCCTCCTTACGGCGCTATTTTCACTTACTANCTCAAAGAAGGACACACTTCAAAAAGAGCAAAAAGACAAAAAGCAGAAATNTCTGAAAAAGCTGACCGATCTCTTTTAGAAAAATTAAACAAAGCTGGATATAAAACAACCAATAATATACTAGAAGAAGAGATNGAAGCACTTGCTAAAAAAACAAAAATAGAATTGAAAAAACTAAAAAAACTAGTTAAAGTTTTAGAAGATCAAAAAACCAAAGATATTCCCTTTCCAGGTTGGGAAGCATTGGATGATGAGCTAAATGAATCAAAACCAGAAATTGTATTGGTAATAAAAAATAGTGATGGAAAAACTGTAACTCAATTATCAGCTCCTTACAAAAAAGGNATTAGTAGAGTTTCTTGGGAATTGAATTCCAAATTAACAACCGCTGTTAAGGCATCTGCCAAAAGAGACTACAGTTCCATTCAGAAAATGGTATCTCCAGGTATTTACACTATATATATGTTTAAAAGAGTTGAAGGTGTACTAACAGACTTGGAGCAAAACCAACAATTTGAAGTAGAGCGCATTAGAAAAAACACACTTTCCAATCCTATGGCAAGCAAGCATGAAGCATACTNTAATTCAATTGCAGAACTTACTAAAAAAGTAAATGTTTACCAAAATAAGTTTGATAAGGCAAATAACCGTGTTAAGGCTTATCAAAAAAACTTAAATTATATAAGTAACGAAAGAGCATCTCTAACAAAAGACGTTTACGAACTTATTACTACCATGAATGGCNTAGAAAGAGAAATTGGTGGAAGCCCATCAAAGGAAGAAATTGGAGAGAAAGACCATGTTTCTCTATNTAGCAGCCTTTATAGTTCAAGAGGAGGATGGTATCCCAATTCTTATGGTCCAACCGAACTNCATATGAAAAGCTTTAANGTAGCAGCTGAGCTTTTTAAGCGACTACAACCAAAAATAGATACTTACCTAGAAAAAGTAAATGCTGTTGGTGAAAAAATGGAAGTTNCCGGTGCCCCTATTCTATTAGACTAAATAATTAGGTAATTTTTTTAGTCCAGAAAATACTATTATTTTAAAAATAAAAGCATGAAAAATGTATTGATTCTATTTTTTACCTGTCCAATATTATTTATTGGACAAACTTCAACTAAAAATAGTTGTTGGAAAAACGAGTCTTANGAAAAATATAATTATATAAATTTTAGCAAGCTAAAGGAAATTAACCAAACTATAAATCTTGATAAAATTGACTACCCCCTACTTCATGCCANTATTTTTTTTCTAACTAATAAAGAACGAGCNAAAAGAAAAAAGGAAATTATATCTTGGAACAANAATCTAGAAATAGCAGCCTTTAACCACAGTAAATTGATGGCGGAACTGAATTTTTTTAGTCATAGCTCCAAAATTAAAAAACGTAAAGAACCAGAAGATAGAGCAAAAATTGCAGGAATTATCAATCCATTTATTGCAGAAAATATTGCCAAAACACCTTTAAACTCACAAGATACTTACTTAAGTTTGGCCAATAAGATTNTTACTCAGTGGATGAACTCTCCAGTACATAAATCCAATATCTTAAGTAAAGATGCTCTAGAATTAGGTGTTGGTGCTTTTGTAATTAAAGAAAAAGAATTTAGTTATGTATATTCTACTCAAAACTTTCAATGGTTTTATCTTACTAAAAACACAGTTTCTAAAGATTCTAGTCCTCCAGGTTGGAAATAAAACTATTTCTGATGATTGAAAATTCCTGAAATAAAAAACCAAAAAATCAATAAATTTAAAGAATGGAATATCAATTTAGACAAGCTAATTATTCTGAAGCTTCCCAAATATGGCAAATTTTAAAAGATGCTATTAAGCGTAGAAAAGAAGATGGTAGTAACCAATGGCANGATGGCTACCCGAANATNGAGGTTGTAAAAAGCGATATTGAAAAGAAAATAGGTTTTGTACTTACTCAAAATGATACTATTATTGGGTATAGTGCAGTAATTATCAATTATGAACCAGATTATATTAATATTGAAGGAAAATGGCTTAGCGATCAAGATTTTATAGTTTACCATAGAGTAGCTATTTCAGAAGAATTTCTAGTAAAAGGTATGGCTAAAAAGATGATAAAATTAATAGAACAATACGCACTTTCGAAAAACATATACAGTCTTAAAGCAGATACCAATCACGACAATATTCCGATGATGAAAATTTTTGAAAAACTGGGATATTCATTTTGTGGAATAGTTTATATAAGACAAAGCCCGAGAAGAGCATATGAAAAAGTACTCAAAAAATAATCTTTTATATTCATGAAATACTTAATTTGTTATATGGTTTTAGTTTCTTCTTTGTCCAGTCACATAATATTTGATTTTAACAAAAATTCTTCTATTAGCAACTGGGTAGTGGTAGATGATGTTGTTATGGGAGGAAAATCAAATGGAAGTTTCCATNTAAATAAGGACGGAAANGGTGTTTTTTCTGGAAAAGTTTCTTTGGATAACTATGGGGGATTCTCNTCTGTAAGATATGGTTTTAATCAGTTAAACANAGAAAAGTTTAAATCAATAGTTTTAAAAATTAAAGGCGATGGTAAAAACTATCAATTTAGAATCAAACACAAAACTACTGATTATGCTTCCTACATTACCTCTTTTTCTAGCTCTGGACAATGGCAAGAAATAGAAATACCTATAAATAGTATGTACCCTTCATTTAGAGGAAGAAAATTGGACAAACCTAATTTNTTTCATAAATCTATAGAAGAAGTAACATTCTTAATTGCAAATAAAAGAAATGAAGATTTCATACTTNTTATTGATAAAATAGAATTAAGATAGAGGCTAGTTTTATTGAATTTCACACTTTTCTGAAAATATTCTATAGCTAATAATATAGTTACCTTTACAATAACAAGCATCTNACTACAAATTACTTAATAAATTTTGAAGATTTAAAATTAATAGANAAGAAAAAAAACCAAAAAAAATCTGGATTTAAAAAAATATAGGAGATAGTATTTAATTCCTTATAAAATTCTAAACTTCTTAAACACATTTGTGAAAATTATTTATAATTAGTAACTTTTAAAATCCAATTGGTCTTNCACAAATTAATAAAATGNCAAAACTTAAATATTTAGGAACNTACATTAGTCCAATCTTGGCATTAATATCCTTTAACTTTACTGGAGTTTTAGCATATTCAGGAATTTTTATTTTGTATGTATTAGTTCCTATTTTAGAAAATTTGATTCCAAAAAATAGTTACAACTTTTCTAAAGAAGAAAACAACTTAGCAAAAGAAGATTGGTTTTATGATTGGATTTTGTATTTGCTAGTTCCATTACATTTGTATGTAATTTATGTTTTTTTAGAAACTATTTCCAATCCATTATTAGAATTGGTGGATATANTTGGATANGTTTTGATAATGGGAACAATACTTGGAGTTAACGGAATTAATGGAGGTCATGAGNTAGGACACAAAATAGATCATCGATTAAAAATGTTTCTAGCTAGAGTTCTTCTGACTACTTCTTTTCAGAACCATTTCATAACTTACCATAATGGTGGACACCATAGAGATGTTGCTACACCAAATGATTTAACTACCGCAAAAAAAGGAGATATTTTTTATTTTTTTGCATTGAGATCACAAATTGGTGGGTATTTCAAATCTTGGAGATTAGAGGCAGAAAAAATAAAATCTAATGGTGGAAATCAGTTNCTAAACCCCATGATTNTTCATACCATTATTCCTTGGTCATTTTTAGGANTTATTTATTATTTATTTGGAACTGAAGTAACTGTAATTTATTTTTTAGCNGCTGTTTTTGGGATTTCTATTTTAGAAGCTCAAAATTATTTTTCTCATTATGGCCTTAAAAGAAAGTTAAAAGAAGATGGCACTTATGAAAGAGTAAAAGTGGAACATTCTTGGAATTCAGACCATATTATTGGAAGAGTAATATTATTTGAGTTAACTAGACATTCAGATCATCACTTTTCTGGAGCTAAACCCTANCAAATATTAAAATCTAAAGATGAAAGTCCTATGCTGCCTTTTGGATACCCAGCAATGCTAATTTTATCTTACTTTCCTTTTCTATTCAAACCAATTATGGAAAGGCAATTGGTTAAATACGGAATGAATTAACTCTTATCTATTTAAAAGCAACTGTTTTTGTTCNTTTACTTTAACACTAGTAATGTATTCATCAAAAGTCATTAATTTATCCAAACATCCATTTGGTGTAATTTCAACAATTCTATTGGCTACAGTTTGTGTAAAATGATGATCGTGGCAAGTAAAAATAACTGTTCCTGGAAAACTAATTAAGGCATTGTTGAATGCTTGAATTGATTCTAAGTCTAAATGGTTAGTAGGTTCATCCAACATTAAAAAGTTACCTCCTTTTAGCATCATTCTAGAAAGCATACATCTTACTTTTTCACCACCAGAAAGAACATTGGCTGTTTTAAAAGTTTCTTCTCCAGAAAAAAGCATTTTACCTAAAAACCCTCTGATATAAACCTCATCTTTATTGGTAGAGAACTGTCTTAACCAATCAATTAAAGATATTTGTTCTTTAAAGAACTCATCGTTCTCATTNGGAAGATATCCAGTGGTAATAGTTTGACCAAATTTAAAATCTCCGCTATCTGGCTCATCAAGTCCGTTTAAAATATTATAAAATGCTGTGGTTGCTAAATCGTTTTTACTAATTAGAGCTATTTTATCTCTTTTATTAATATTTAAATTAAGCTCTTTAAAAAGAACCTCTCCATCTAAAGATTTACTCAAATTATTAACATGAAGAATCTGATCTCCTGCTTCTCTCTCAGAAGAAAGAATGATAGCTGGATATTTTCTACTTGAGGGCTCTATATCGTCTAGATTAATTTTTTGTAATAATTTTTTTCTACTTGTAGCTTGTTTAGATTTTGAAGCATTTGCACTAAAACGATTAACAAAGTCTTGCAACTCTTTCTTTTTTTCTTCAGATTTTTTATTGGCATTGTTTCTTTGACGCAATGCCAACTGGCTACTTTCATACCAAAACGTATAATTTCCAGTATACATCTTTAACTTTTTAAAGTCTATATCTACAATATGGGTACAAACAGTATCTAAAAAATGTCTATCGTGAGAAACTACAATGACTGTGTTTTTGAAATTGAGTAAGAAGTCTTCCAACCAAGTAACAGTTTGAATATCCAAATCATTGGTAGGTTCATCCAAAATTAAAAAGTCTGGGTTTCCAAAAATAGCTTGTGCCAAAAGTATTCTTACTTTTTGATTGCCATTCATGTCTTTCATTTGTTTTTCATGGTCTTGAACCATTATTCCCAAACCAGATAATAAAGCTGCTGCATCGGATTCGGCATTCCAACCATCCATTTCTGCAAATACTTCTTCTAATTCTGCAGCTTTAATTCCATCTTGCTCTGAGAAATCAGCCTTAGCATATATAGCATCTTTTTCCTTCATTAAATTCCAAAGGCTTTTATGGCCTACTATAACTGCATCTATTACCCTAAAATCATCGTATTCAGAATGATTTTGAGTTAAAACTGCCATTCTCTTTCCAGGTTCAACACTTATATTTCCTTTGTTTGGATCCATTTCTCCAGAAAGAATCTTTAAAAAAGTAGATTTACCAGCTCCGTTGGCACCAATAACACCATAACAATTATCTCCATTAAATTTAATATTGACTTCATCAAAAAGTACTCTTTTCCCGTACTGTAAAGTGATATTATTGGCTGAAAGCATAAATGTATTTTAGGCGGCAAATATATAAGAATCTGCAATAATCATAATTAAAATTTTAATGATAAATAAACTGTAATAAGATTTAAATAAAAAATCTACTTAACTATTAATTTCAATGGGTTTATTGTAGGATGATTATCTAAAATAACCCAATAAATACCTCTTGAAATAGAATTACTATTTATTGTAAAGTAATTATCAGAAAGGTTATCTAATTTATAAACTATTTTACCTTGAATATCTCTTATTGTGACATTATAAAAGCCTTTAAAATTTAAAATTTGTATTTCTGTTTCAGCAACAAATGGATTTGGATAGGCAATGATTTCAGAAAGATTATTTTCACTTTCAATAATGGAAGTTGAAAAATCTTCATTAATGTAAAAACTAATACTTACGCTATCTCCAAAATCACCTTGTCCCTCAAATAGAGTATTTCCATTTAAATCATTCAATAACCAACTACCATCGATTCCTCCCCACTGAGAAGCTCCTAGTCCATCGCCAAAATTATCGTACAGATTGAAAGTATAACAATCTTGTTCAGTCAATGAAAGGGTTCTGTTAATTATTTGATTTGATTGAAGGCCAGATCCATTTATATTACAGTTATAAGGTCCTTCCTGATGAACAATCATCCCATCAGAATTGATAATATTCCAATGTGTTTCTAAACAGTAATCATCTAAAACTAATTCAAAGTCTATTGGACTAGCATTATTATCAATATTCATATAGAAATTCAATACCTCTACACTATCACAACCATTAATTGTTTGGAATATCTTGGTGAAAATTCCAGATGAATTATATGTATTTCCATACCAAACAAAAGAATCACATGCAGAAGCAAAAATAGTGTCTTGGTAAATAGGAAATAAATTTAGAACAAGTGAAACAACACTATCGCATCCATTGGATGTTTGAAAAGTATCAATATACACACCGCTTGAAGTGTATCTAATACCATTCCAATCATAGTATTCGCAAATATTAATTGAATCGATTACAAAAACACTTTCATGAACTGATAAATCTAAAAATAATATACTATCACAACCTCCAATTGTTTGAAGGGTATCTATATATAGACCTGAACTATCTAGATAGAGACCATTCCACATAAAAGACCCACATGATATAATAGAATCTGAAAATACTTGATTATTAAAAATATTTAGATTTAGACTAATAATGCTATCACAACCAAATACAGATTGTAAAGTGTCGGAATACACCCCACTTATGTTGTAGTTAACTCCGTTCCAATTATAATTTGAACAGGTATTAACATATTCATCTGTTTGAAGGCTCCCATTTAATGTTAGATTCAAGTAAATAATACTATCACAGCCATTATTAGAAACAAGAGTATCAGAAAATAAACCTGTCTGATTATATTGATTTCCTTGCCAAAGAAATTCATAACATTCTGAAATATTTAAAGTATCCCCTTGAAAACTATTAATAATAGTTAAGTAAAGTGTAACTACACTATCACATCCTAGACTAGAAGTCAAAGTGTTGGTATAAACACCAGAAAGATTGTAAGTATTGCCATTCCATAGATAATCTTGACACCTAGTTACTGAATCGTTGGTAAAAGTTGAGCTTCCTAAAGTTAAATCTAATAGGATTATGCTATCACAACCTAAAACGGATTGTAAGGTATCTTGATAAATTCCTGATTGAGTATAAATTTCACCTCTCCAAGAATAAAAATCACATGAGTTAACAGTAAGAGTATCTACTGTAGCGTCTTTAATTATTAAAGAAAGTGTTACTAGACTATCACAACCATTTATGGTCTGTAAAGTATCAAAATAAAAACCACTATTATTATACAAGTTTCCATTCCATAAATAATGGTTACAAGAGGTTGCAGTATTTAAAGAATTAGCATTATAGTTTAAAGTTAGGTCTAATGTGACTGTACTATCACAACCATAAAGAGTTTGTAAAGTATCAAAATATAGCCCAGATGAAGTATATGTATTACCATTCAAAAAATATTCATCACATGCTACAATATTTAAGTATGAATTCGAAGTATAGTCTACCACCAAATTTAATTTCTCAACACAACCTCCATTAGAGTTAAAGTAGGTTCCACTAGTGCTAAGTATATTACCATTCCATATATAAGTATCACAAACTGTATCATTTACAATACTATCACAACCTTGGGAATTGGTTAAGTTAGGCATAGATGTATTGGAGTAAACTGCATTAGATGACCTTAATTGACTTTGAGAAATATGCTGAGCTATTTTTTGCTCTTCATCAATTTCTTTTCTTAAATAATTAGAATCTTGAAAAAGTATATTCCTTAAATGTTCGAATTCACAAGTTTGAATTGATGAATCAACATCATAACTTTTTTTTTGTATAGATTGTCCAAAAAAAGAACCAAATG
>PAST01000035.1 GCA_002713405.1 Crocinitomicaceae bacterium
TTTTTAGCAGTTGGTTTTTTTAGACCACATACACCTTTTGTAGCTCCAAAAAAATATTTTGATTTATACAGTAAGGACGATATAGTAATTCCAAAAAGTCCTACAAATTATTTAAAAACTATACCTTCTCCAGCAGCAAAATCAGTTAGAGCCAAAAAAAATCAAATAAATTTAGATGAAGATTTAGCAAAAGAAATTAAGCAAGCATATTATGCTACTATTTCATTTGTAGATGCTCAAGTTGGTAGAATAATTAACAAATTAAAGCAAACAGGCTTAGATAAAAATACTATAGTTGTTTTCACGTCAGATCATGGCTATCATATGGGAGAACATGGCCATTGGCAAAAACAGACATTATTTAATAATGCAACAAAAGTTCCTTTAATAATTAATGTTCCAGGAGAAGATTACATCTCCAAAATTTCTAATAGTCCTGTAGAACTTATAGATATATTTCCAACTTTAATGGACCTTACTAGTATAATTATGCCACATCATGTCGTTGGAAAAAGCCTTAAGCCTATTATTGAAAACAAGACCTCCTTCG
Organism: Crocinitomicaceae bacterium; assembly: GCA_002713405.1. Taxonomy (GTDB): domain Bacteria; phylum Bacteroidota; class Bacteroidia; order Flavobacteriales_D; family Parvicellaceae; genus MED-G20. Next base: position 551 of record PAST01000035.1, read on the forward strand.
TTAGAAAAAATGCTCTTACAAGATGGAGAAATGGTTATTCAATAAGGACAGAGAGATTCAGATTAACAAAGTGGGATATAAATGGCGATTTTCAATATGAACTATATGATCATAAATTTGATCAAGAAGAACTCAACAATTTAGCATTAGATTCTAGTTACAGTTTAATACGTGATTCGCTAATTCAATCGATTAACCGTAGAATTATTCAAGCAGATCTGAAGCCAGAAGGATTAGGAAGACAAATAGAAAATATTAAGCCAACTCCAAGAATTACAAACGTAACTTATGGAGATATTCATAATGAGAATGGGAAAAGAACCTATTTTAAACCAATCAAGGAAAAAAATGAATAGATATCAATCTTTTTTAATAATTTTTTCAATTATAAATTTTTTTTCATTAAAGAGTGAATACTATTCACAACCATTATCAAATTCTAATAATTCTCCGAATTTCATATTTATATTGGCCGATGACCAAGGTTGGAACGGAACATCAGTTCAAATAATGAATTCAGAGCCATTATCTAAAAGTGATTACCATTACACTCCCAATCTAGAGAAATTAGCCAAAAGAGGAATTCGTTTTTCTAATGCCTATGCTTCTGCTCCTGTATGTGCTCCCTCCCGATATAGTATTCAATTTGGAAAAACTCCTGCACGTTTATCTCTTATTAGAGTTGGTATGAATACCAGTCATATCAATCACGAAGAATTTATAAGTATTCCAAAAGCTTTAAAAAAAATCAATAATGAATATGTAGCCGCCCATTTTGGAAAGTGGGGAATTGGTAGCACTCCTAAAACGTTAGGATATGATAATAGTGACGGACCAACAAAAAATAAAGATGGAGGTTTTGTAAATGATAGAACCCAATGGAATCATGTCTCTCTTGAAGATCCTAAAAATATTTTTTCTCTAACTCAAAAAGCAGTTGATTTTATGGAGAAAAATTCAAATGAAAAAAAACCTTTTTATTTGCAAATTTCCCACTATGCAGTTCATGCTTCAATTCAGTCCAAAGAAGAGACTTTTCTAAAACAAGCAAAAAAACCATTGGGTGCTCAACATATAAATCCTGGATTTGCAGCAATGACAGAAGACTTGGATGAAGGTTTAGGAATTATTCTAGATAAAATAAAAGAATTAGGAATCGAGGATAATACATATGTAATATATATGTCCGATAATGGGTCCGTACCAAATATTCCAGGTGCTAAAAAATATACCAAAAGCTATAATTACCCTTTAAGACGGGGAAAATGGGATGCTTTAGAAGGTGGGCTAAGAGTTCCTTTAATTATAGCAGGTCCAGGAATTGAAAATGGAAATGAGTCTAAGGTTCCTGTTTCTGGTTCAGATATTTTACCAACCATTAAAGATTTAGCAGGAAAAAATAATTTTAAATTAAATGAAATAGATGGAGGAAGTTTTAAATCTATTCTTTTAGACCCTTCGAAATTAAAAGTTAAAAGAGAAGTTGATGGAATATTTTTTCATGTGCCGTATAAAAATGGAATTGCTTTGAAAAGGCCTCATTCTGCTGTTAGAAAAGGGGATTTTAAACTTGTTAAATTTCAAGACAATGGAGAGTTATTTCTTTATAATATAACAACTGATAAAAAAGAAAGTCGTAATCTTATTTCTCAGAATTCCAAGAAATCCAAAGAGCTAGAGAAGTTGCTAATGAATTATTTAAAAAAAGTGCATGCTCCTAAATGGCAAGAAGGGATTACTTGGAAGAGTTTGCCATTAAGTGAAATAAATTCCAACTATTAAATTTTTCTTAAATATTATTCTATATTAACAGAGATTTTATGAGGTTTTTTAAATTATTCTTTATTATAATTCTAGCTTTATCTATTAGATGTAATGCTCAATTTACAATATCTGGTATTGTTAAAGATTCCATTTCTTATAAACCGCTAGTTGGAGTCTCGATAAAAATTAATCAATTAGGTTCTCCAAAAGATGCTGACAATTCTTTTTTTAATTTTGGAACTGTTACTAACTCGTTGGGGAAATATGATATTTCCATACCTGAAGGATTACTAAAATTAACCTTTTCTTATATCGGTTACCAATCAAAAACAATAGAATTAGATATTAATCAAAATAAGCTTATAAATGTTTCACTGAACGAAAATTCCTCTGAACTTAATTTAATGGTTGTTTCTGCTTCAAAATTCAAACAAAAAATTGAAGAGGTCACTGTTTCAATGGATGTTATAGATTCTAAACTCATTGAAAGTAAAAATTGTATAACACTTTCAGATTTAATAAGAAATGTTCCAAGTATTCAATTAATTGATGGTCAATTAAATATACGAAGTGGAAGTGGTTGGAGTTATGGTACAGGAAGTAGAGTTCTTGTAATGGTTGATGAAATACCTATTTTATCCGCTGATCAAGGGGAAGTAGATTTCAATTTAATTCCAATGGAAAATATCGAGCAGATAGAAGTTATCAAAGGAGCTTCTTCAGCTTTATATGGCTCCTCTGCTTTAAATGGAATTATAAATATTAAAACTAAAACACCATCGTTTATACCTGAAACAATAGTTAGTTCATTTGTTGGCTTTTGGGATACTCCAAAAGACCCTAGAAATAAGTGGTGGGGTGATTCATTGATGTTAAGAAACGGAATAAGTTTAATTCATAGTAAGAAGATAAAAAACCTGGATTTGACTCTCTCTGCAAATCATTACAACGATAGAGGCTATATTAAATTTATTAACAATCAACAAACCAGAATTTCTGCAAATTCTAAGCTTGTAAAAGACAAAGTAACATTTGGATTAAATCTAAATTACATGCAAAGGAAAAGTGGATTATTTGTTATGTGGCAGAACGATACAAATGCCTATATTCCTCTAGGAGGAACTAATATTCCAAATAATGGGAATAGATTCTATATTGACCCCTCAATAACTTATTACCACAATTCTTTCAAACATATTTTAAGGTCTAGAATTTTAAGTAGAAATTTATTTTATAACGATAATCCTAATAATAAGAACAATTCTCTACTATCATTTAACGAATATCAAAACCAATTTCATGATGAAAATACTACAATTACCTCAGGATTAACAATAGTTACTCTAAAAGGGGAAACCAATAGCTTCAATTCTCAATTTACCCAAGATGGTAAAATAACAGGGTTAAATTACAGTGCGTATTTACAACTAGATCAAAAAATTAATAAAATTAATTTTTCTATGGGAGGAAGATATGAATACTTCGATTTGAATAATACTAAATTTGGTCAGCCTGTCTTTCGAGGAGGTTTGAATTATGAGATATCTAATGGTTGGAATTTACGCTCTTCTTTTGGCCAGGGCTTTAGATTTCCAACAATGACTGAATTGTATTTCAAAGGAGATATTGGTCCAATAAATTTATATAATAATCCAGATTTAATTCCTGAGTCTGGTTGGACTTCTGAACTAGGACTTAAAAAAGTAATTAAGATTAGAAATTTTAAAGGTTATGTTGATTTAGTTGGTTTTTTAATGGAATATAATGATATGATGGAGTTTACTTTAGGAATATGGGGTCCATCTGAACCATCTTCTTATGGATTAGGTTTTAGTTCTAAAAATGTAAATAAAGCAAGAATACCAGGTCTAGAGTTTACAATAAACGCAAGCGGATTAGTTTCTGATAATTGGTCTTTGGGTTTACTTTTTGGAGTTACTTATTCAAATCCTCATTCAGTGTTTCCAGATAGTTCGTTTGAAGATTTAGTACCTCTAGGTATAGCTCAAATTTCTTTAGCTGAAATTGCACTTAACGAATCTAACCCTACAAAGTATACATTTTCTAATACGAGTTCCTCATTAAATAACTTTACTTTAAAGTATAGAAGTAAAGTTAATATAAGATTAGATGTAGAAAGTGTTTATAAAAACAAATTAATAATTGGTCTTTCTTATCAATATAATTCTAAAATGACCAATATTGACTATGCTTTTGTAACAGGACTTTTTAATGAAAACACATTAATATCTACAGATTTAGGTATTAATAGGTCAATGGTAACTCTAAATAATGGATATAATTTATTGGATTGCAGGGTTAAATACAATTTAAAGAAAGATATTACTGTAGGGTTTTTGTGTGAAAACCTATTTAATAATTCCTATTTAATTAGACCAGCAAATCTAGGTTCCCCAAGAACATTTATGTTTCAGATTCAGGCTAAATTCTAATTGCCAGTATTTAAAAAGACTGCTAGTTGTAAACGATTAAGATCTAAACCTCCAGAACGATGCCTTAAATATCCTACTTGAAAATTCATTTGCTTATTAATTTGGTATCCCAAAGCTGCAAATAATCTATTTTGATCAAAAGGGCTGTCAGAAATATTTAAAAATATTTCGTCGTATAATGAAATAAATAGGGGAGATTCTTCATTTTTTGAGATAGGAATTCTTAAAGAAAGCATATATCTAGCTCTATTTTTATAAGTTGTTTCTTCTCCAAGTTTTACCCATCTTTGTTCTAATCGATAACGGTGTCTTATATTAATATTACCAACTTTATTTTTCAATATAAATTGTTGCCAAATTCTATTTTCAGTTTCTATCTCATCTTCCCAACCTAAATCAAATTCTTTTTGTGTAGGAATAAAAGCATATCCTGCAGTTACAGAAGTGTTTTTATCAATGTGGTAGTTCAAACCAACTCTAGGTAAAAGCTGGTTAAAATTAGAAACTATTTCATAATTCCTTAGTTGAGTTTCGTAATGTAAACTATATTTTTCACTAAACTTATGTGTGCCAAAATACATCAACCAACTACCTAAGTTTTTTTCAACGTTTTGACCTTTTAAATTATTTGAAATAAATACCATACAGATCATGTAGAATATTATTCTTCTCTTCATTTTTTTTATTTTAATTATTTATTCCATTTTCCTTTTATCATTGTTCTTTCTATGCAGTTTTCACCAAACGAATAGAATAAGTATGGATAGGATTCTATGGGTTTTGTTATTATTAAATTGGCTTGTTTTCCAACAGTTATAGAACCTGTTAAATTAGATATTTCCATAGCATAGGCACCATTAATTGTACTTGCGTTTATAACAGCTTCCGGTAAAATTTTCATTTTAATACATGCTAACGAATTAACTAAATTCATATTACCATTTGGCGATGATCCTGGATTTAAGTCACTTGCCAGCGCAAATGGTATGTTATTATACATTAATTTTCTTGCAGGTGCGTATGGTATATCTATGAAAAATGAACACGAGGGCAAAAGAGTAGCAATTGTAGATGAATTTTTTAAGGAATCATAGTCATTTTTTTCCATTATCTCTAAATGGTCTACAGAAATTGCTTTATGCTCTATTGCTTTTTGGATTCCTCCAATAGAAGTGAATTGATTCACATGAACTTTTGGTTTAAGATTAAACTTAGCTCCTGCATCTAAAATTCTATCTAATTCATCTACGTTAAAATAATTAGTTTCACAAAATACATCAATATAATCTGCTAATCCTTCCTTATGAATGTTTGGCAGCATTTCATTGATTATTAAATCAAGATATTTTGTTCTTTTATTTTTATATTTTTTTGGCAAAGCATGAGCACCTAAAAATGTAGATTTTATTTCAATATTAAAATTTTCTTTTAATCTCTTAATGGTCCTTAGAATTTTCAATTCTCCATCAAGGCTTAAGCCATATCCACTCTTAATTTCAATTGCTCCAGTACCAAGTTTAATTATGTTTTCCAACCTTTGCTTAGAGTTTTCAAAAAGTGTTTCTTCTGAAATTTTTTCTAAATGAAGAGCCGAATTTAAAATACCACCCCCTTTTTTTGCNATTTGNTCGTAAGAAAGACCATTGATTTTATCAATAAACTCTTTCTCTCTAGANTTNGCAAATACTAAATGAGTATGAGAATCATTCCAAGACGGTAAAACAGTTCCTCNATTGGCNTNAAAAATANTTTGTGAATNTTTTAGTTTTAAATCTTTCATTGAACCAAATGACTGAATTTTATCNTCCTGAACTTCAATAAATGCATTTTTGAGGATACAAAGCTCATTCATTGCTTTTCCGCCAAGCACTAATTTATTTTTTGGAAGTATTCCGACTAACTCTTTAATATTGGTAATTATAATATTANAATTATTCATTGGTTGATTTATTTACACTCCATGCTNCTGCTTTACCACAAAAATACAATTTTGTATTACTCCATANATTTTTAAAAAATACAGAGTTTCTGTAATTATCTAATAATTCTTCATCTTCCCAATCGCTGTAGGTAAAATATAGATTAAGTTCTTCANTATTTTGGAAAAGTTCAACTTTGATAAAACTATTAATTTNCTCAANTTGTGACTTTTTNGTATTGAAAAACAAACAAAAATCAATTGTTTTCTTTTTAGAAATNATAAGTTTTACAATTCTAACTATCATTCTTCGCTAAACTCTATGGTTATAATATCATTGATTTTAATTCCAAATAATTGACTAGCTCCACCACCAGAACCTTGAACTCCTTTGTTAATTGCAATTTCTAANAAACCACTACTTCCAAANATGGCTACTCTTTCACCATTAGGAACATCGTTGTATTTACTGCTAATTTTTTGAATACTATATTCAGATCTAGTAAGGAAAATTTTAAACGATCTGTTTTTACCAACATCTTTAAATATTTGNTTNGTAACATTGGTCATTAAGTTGCCATATTTATCTATATAACAGACCATTGCTTTAATGCTGTTGTTGTCAATTATTGGTCTAAATAGTTGCTTAGTTTTAATTTCTTGAATTTCTTTAGCAACTACAGANGGTAATCCACCTCTAGCAAGATGGCANGCTATGGGAATGAAAACATCTTTGGTTGGAAAAGTNTAATCATTAATTTCTGTGTTAATATTAATANTCCAAATTCCATCTGGTTTTTTATCAAAAATTAAAGAGAAAATACCGTTATCAGCTCCAATAAAATATTGATCGTGATTTTTAACTATCAGATGGTTGTTTTCCTCATTTTTTTCTGCATCTACTCCAATAATATGAATGGTATTTTTCGGAAACTGTTTAAAAGTATTTTTTAAAACAAAGGATGCATGTAAGATGTCAAAAGGNGGAATATTATGGGATATATCTACAATTTTNGTNTCTGGTAATTGACTATAAATTGCGCCTTTCATTGCAGCAACATAGTGATCTTTAAGCCCCATGTCAGAAGTAAGAGTAATTAACATGTTTTTTTTTAATTATTTTATGCCTAATGATTACCTTTGTTAATCAAAAATACAATAATTTAATTTCTTAAAAACCATTCTTTATTTGCAGCAAAAGAAAATTAATATATCTAGGTCTTCACAATCTGAAATATTTGGAGATAAAAATCAAAATCTAGATTCACTAAAGACCAATTATCCAAAACTAAAATTAATCTTAAGAGATGAAGATCTTAAGGTAATAGGTGATAACAAAAANNTTAAGAAATTTTTNGAATCATGGTCAATGATTGAAAATCATTATTNAAAATTTGGTTCTCTTTCTGGNNTAGTATTAAAATCAATTATTGAAAAAAAATATCATATAGAAAAAACAAANTTTTCAAAAGATAATGTTTTAATTTATGGTAATAAAGGAAGAATAATTAGATCAAGGTCTCTAAATCAGTTTAATATGGTAAATGCCATTGAAAAANATGATTTATTATTTGCAGTAGGACCTGCAGGTTCTGGAAAAACATATACTGCAGTTGCCTTAGCAGTAAAAGCACTAAAAGAGAAGAGAGTTCGAAAAATTATTTTAACTAGACCAGCAGTTGAAGCAGGTGAAAACTTAGGATTTCTTCCAGGAGATTTAAAAGAAAAATTAGATCCNTACTTACAGCCTNTATACGATGCTTTAAGAGACATGATACCTACCTCAAAATTAACTGAATATTTAGAAGATAAGGTTATTCAAATAGCTCCTTTAGGCTTTATGAGAGGAAGAACTTTAGACAATGCATTTGTAATTTTAGACGAAGCACAGAATACAACAGAAGCACAATTAAAAATGTTTTTGACAAGAATGGGTAAATCTGCAAAGTTTATTGTAACTGGAGATATTACTCAAGTTGATTTGCCAAAACACCAAAAAAGTGGTTTAAAATTAGCCTTAAATTTATTTAAAAATCAAAAAGATATTAGTGTTGTATTTCTAAATGAAGATGATGTTGTTAGACACCCTCTTGTAAAAAGAATTATTAAAGTATTTAAATAAATAAAATGAAAGCAATTACAAGTACCAATTTTAATTTTCCTAATCAAAAAAATGTATATAATGGAAAAGTTAGAGATGTGTATAATATAAATGATGAATTCTTAACAATNATTGTAACAGATAGAATTTCAGCATTTGATGTTGTTTTGCCCAAAGGGATTCCTTTCAAAGGACAAGTTTTAAATCAATTGGCTAAAAAGTTTTTGAAATCTACTGAAGATATTGTGCCAAATTGGATGATTTNATCCCCTGATCCAAATGTAACTATAGGTCATTTTTGTGAACCTTTCAAAATTGAAATGGTTATAAGAGGCTATCTAACNGGTNATGCATGGAGAACTTATAAATCTGGTAAAAGAGAAATATGTGGTATTAAAATGCCAGATGGGATGATAGAAAATCAAAAGTTNCCATCTCCAATTATTACTCCTTCAACAAAAGCAGATTTTGGCCACGACGAAGAAATTTCAAGGGAAGATATTTTAAGAAAAGGTTTAATTGAAGAAAAAGATTATATAAAATTAGAAGATTACACAATGGCTATTTTTCAAAGAGGATCAGAAATGGCGGATGAAAGAGGATTAATTTTAGTTGATACAAAGTATGAATTTGGGAAAAAAGATGGTAAAATATTTTTAATTGATGAAATCCATACACCAGATTCTAGTCGATATTTTTATAAAGAGGGTTANCAACAAAGACAAGACAATGGAGAACCTCAAAAACAATTAAGTAAAGAATTTGTCAGAGAGTGGTTAATGGAAAATGGTTTTCAAGGAAAAGAAGGCCAAAAGATTCCTGAAATGAACAATGAATTTGTTAAGTCAGTTTCTAACAGATACATAGAGCTTTTTGAAAAAGTAAGTGGAACAAAATTTNAAAAGCCTGATTTTAATAATCAGCTTGAAAGAATTGAAAAAAATGTATTAGATTTTTTTAAATAAGTTAAATTGGTTTTTTAATTTTTAAATCATGACCCATTTTTTCTTTTTTAGTTTCTAAATACTTTTCATTGTGGACATTACATTCAATTTCTATGTTAACAGTTTCTGTAATTTTCAAGCCGTAACCAGTTAACCCTGTTCTTTTTTTAGGATTATTGGTTAATAATTTCATTTTCTGAACTCCAACTGCTCGTAAAATTTGAGCACCAACACCATAATCNCTTGCATCTCCTTTAAAACCTAGTTTAAGATTAGCATCTAGAGTATCGAATCCATCTTCTTGAAGTTTATAAGCTTTTAGTTTATTTATAAGTCCTATTCCTCGCCCTTCCTGATTAACATATAATACAACTCCTTTGCCAGCTTTATCTATCATTTTCATAGCAGANTTNAATTGATCTCCACAATCGCATCTTAATGACCCTAAAATATCACCTGTAAAGCAAGACGAATGAACTCTAACTAAAACAGATTCATTTTTATCCCACTTCCCTTTAACCAGTGCCAGGTGTTCTTCACTAGTTGTAGTTTGTTTAAAAGCTTTTAATTTGAAATCTCCATACTTTGTTGGTAAATCCACTTCAACAACTTCTTCTATNAAAGTTTCGTGTTGCATTCTGTAGGCAATAAGAGATTCTATTGTAACAATTTTTAAATTAAATCTTTTTGCNATTTCTTTAAGCTCTGGGAGTCTTGCCATTGTCCCATCTTCATTCATTATTTCTACAATTAAACCTGCTGGTTCAAATCCTGCCAATCTACTTAAGTCCACTGCCGCCTCTGTATGACCAGCGCGTCTAAGAACACCTCCAGCTTTGGCTCTTAATGGGAAAATATGACCTGGTTTACCAAGATCTTTTGGTTTTGTATTGGGGTCGATTAATGCTTGCACTGTTTTAGCTCTGTCTGCTGTAGATATTCCTGTNGAACATCCATCGCCAATTAAATCTATTGAAACGGTAAAGGGAGTGTCAAAGTGTGAATTATTAGAATCTACCATCATCTCAAGCCCAAGTTTGTCACATCTTTCTTCTATAAGTGGCGTACATATTAAACCTCTACCNTGAGTAGCCATAAAATTAATTAGTTCAGGGTTTGCATTTCTTGCAGCAGTAACAAAGTCTCCTTCGTTTTCTCTGTCTTCATCGTCAACAACAATAACTATTCTACCTTGTTTTATATCTTCTATCGCTTCCTCAATTGTGTTCATTCTAATAGATAATTTTTTTGTAAATTTAATTATATAATCCAACTAAAAATTTTGTTTAGATTTTAATAATTTTAATAATTTAGAATTTGCAGTTTTCCAGTTGTAATTTTCAATTACATATTTTCTTCCGCTTTCTCCAATTATTTTTCTTTTTTTCTCATCATTTAATAGTGAAATTATNTGATTAATATATTCATTTACAGAGTTTCCAATCAAAATATTTTTCTTATCTAGTGCTTTTAAAGAACGGTTGCTAAGTTCNGAAGTAATACAAGGTATTCCTATAGACATAGCTTCAAGTAATTTATTTTGTAATCCACTACCAATTGTCATNGGGGCAAAAAATATTTTACCGCTACTGTAGGATTTTCTAATATCTTCAACCCAACCTTGTACTTCAATATTTTTATTNGCTAATTTAATAACTCTGTTGGATGGATTACTTCCNGCTATNAGAATTTTTATGTTTGGAAGTTTTTCAAGTAGTTTTGGAAGAATTTCTTTGGATATAAAATTTGCAGCTTCAATATTAGGAAGNTAACTTAGATTTCCAATAAAAATGAGTTCGTATTTGATTTCTGTTTCTATTTTTTGGAAATAATTTGTNTCNATTCCATTGCCAATTATTTCAATTTCATCTTTTTTATTGTGTGCNATTTCTTTCCTGTCGTTTTCAGAAATTATGATGTGCTTATTAAAAAATTCAAATGCTAAATTTTCAAANCTTTTAAGTCTTTGAAACTCCATTATTACAAATGGTTTCATGAAAATATTTGAAATTTTTATTCTTCTTTCCATTCCTTTTGATAATGAATCCATGTAGTCTAAAACTTTAGCTGTAGTATGATTATTTTTAACATACATAGCTGTTCTTATTAATTGACAGAATATGTAATCAGGTTTAATCTCAGCAATNTTACTATTTAATCTTTTTTGTATTGAATAATGGTAAAAATAATTCACCTGAAAAGGTTTATTATTAAAAAAAGTTTTAAAAAGATTGTAAATCCTTTTAAAAAAANTCATTTTATAAATTGTTATTGATTTACAATATTTATTTAAAGACTGAATATATTTTTCNGAAATATTTTTTTCTGAAAGTGAGATTAAATGAATTTCATGACTTTTGGAAAGTTCTTTAATTTGGTAGTAGGACCTTAACTTATCCCCTTTATTGATTGGATAAGGAAAACGGGATGTTAAATAAATAATAATCATAAAAAAGATTCAAAAAAATTAACTAACTTTTTAGATATTTTATTTTGATCATAGGTNTTTAATATGTGCTCTCTAGCATTTTCACCTATTTTTTCATAATTTGTTTTTCCAGATATAATTTTAATAGCCTCATTGTAAAAATCATTTNCAGAATTAGCAATTAAAATATTTTCTCCGTTTTTATACTCAATACCTTCAGCACCAATTTTAGTAGAGATAATTGCTTTTCCATGCGCCATCCCCTCAATAATTTTAACTCTTATCCCACCTGCAGATAGTAATGGAACAAACATTATATCATGATCAGAAATGAATTTTGAGGAGTCTTCGACTTCTTTGTGATTAAATACATTTAAATTTTTCTTTTTAAATAACCAATCTGGCATATTTTTTCCTGCTAAATGTAGTTCANCGTTTGGAATTTGTTTTTGAATTTTTGGCCAAATTTCATCTANTAGCCAAACTACTGCCTCCAGATTTGGTTTCCAGTCCATGGACCCAAGATGAAAAAACTTTAATTTATCATCCATTTTATTTCTGTTGTTATTTTCATTGTAATTTTTAGTTTCTATTCCAAAAGGAATATTCTCTATTTTTACAGGNCAATTAAATTCTAAATATTTATTTTTGTCTTGNTTACTAATTGTAGCAATTCCATCAATTTTTTTTAAAACTCNCAACTCATAATTCTTTAGCTGGNTAGAGAGTAATTTGAGATATAATTTTTTTACTGGATTTATACTTTTTATAGAAAGTCTTTCCCATATAATATATTCTATATTATGAGACCTCAATATAATTTTAGATTTAGAGTGTTCTCTTACAGTTTTAATATAAGGTGTNGTATATAAACTTTCTAAAAATACAATGTCAAAACTTTCATAATTCAGAGTTTTAATTATTAAATCATTAAAATCTGAAGAGAAAAATCTTGAAATATTATATGAATTGTACTTGANCAAATTTNAAAATGCATCAATAATATTTAGTTTTGTATCTACAAAAGTTGATTCTATGTTAGAATTTTNGATGTATTTTTTGTCGTAATATTTTAAATTAAAAGGGTGTTTTAATGTGCTTATGGTCAAAACTTTAATAGATCCTAGTTCATTTACTAATCCTTTTGATATATTGTTAATTGCAATACACCCTCCATCATTTGGTGGCAATGGAGGTTTATGACAAATTTGTAATACTTTCATTTTAAATAAATCGTTTGTACCATTCCAAATCAAAAATTTTAGCATCTCTATTAGCCTTGTAAAAAATAAATATTGATATTGGAGTTATGCAAATGGAACTAAGCCACATTCCAGTTATTGGCAACATTGTGTAATTTGTAGCCATTTCCTCNCCTGCTCTAGTTAGTATAAAGTAAATTAAAAAAATCAAAATTGCAGTAATAACAGGCCATCCTAGACCCCCTTTTTTTACTACAGCTCCAAGAGGAGCTCCTAAGAAAAATAACATAAAAACTGCGTAGGAAAGTGTAAATTTCCTATTCCATTCAATTTTTAGATTAGTTATGAAATTATCAGCAGATTTTTCTTTTGCTTTTGCAATTTTTAAATGGTTTCTTAATTGGTCTAATTTTTTAATTGCTATCTGATGGTCTCTTTTTATTCCTGCTTTTTTCTGAATTTTACTTATTTTTTGAAAATAATTTTGATTAATCTTTGAATGTATATAAGCAGTATCTTTTATCANNGATATTTCATCTGTAATAAGCTCATTAATTTTCTCGTATTGTGTATTTCTTTGTTTTTTTATAGAATCATATAACCCATATATTTGTCCAAGGCTGAGAAGATATTCATCTCTATTGTAGGATTTTTCACTAGATCTTTCAAATTCAAATGCGTTTAATTCAAAGGATATAAGCGTTTTATTAAAATTGTATTTAGTGTAGGGTACTTTGGAATCTTTAAATGATTCAGGATTCCATTCCTGAATCATAAAACCATCATATAATTCAAGTTCTAATTTAGATCTATCTTCAGGATTAATTAATTTCCCTTTTTTTGCTCTAATCACTCTTTTGTAGTCTCTAGGATCTTTTTTATAAGACCATGAACCAAGTTTTTGTTTATTAATGTTACTTTGATCNTATATTAATACATCTTTGAATTCTTTGCTATTATTGTCTTTTTCTTTAACTCTAATTGAAAAAAGATCTGATTTAAAAAAAANGCCAGGCTGAAGAACTAAAGCTACTTTTGTCTTTTGTATATCTCTTANAAGAACTCTCATTTTAAAGTTGGCAACTGGCCATAAACTATTTGTAAAATAAAAGGCAAAAAGTGCAACAAATAAAATAACAACCATTAATGGTTTCATTATCTTAAGCAAAGATATTCCAGATGCTTTCATTGCAAGAAGTTCTTTTTTCTCACCTAAACTCCCAAATGACATAATTGAAGCCAATAATATAGAAAGAGGAAGTGCAAGAGGAACCCAATTTGCAGAAGCATAAATTAATAATTCTAGAATAATGTTCCATTCTAATCCTTTGCCCATAAGATCATCNATATACAGCCATAAAAACTGCATATCTAGAATAACCATCCATATTATAAAATTTAATAAAAATGGGCCTAGGAAAGAGGATATTATCATCCAACTAATTCTCTTCAAATTATTTTAATTTAAAAGATTATTAAATGTATTTATCCCCCAATAGCTTGCTTTAGTTTGTGAATATTATTGTCCCAAAGTAATTTTAATTCCTCTTCGTCTTCNTCATAAAAATCAGTAACNATTAGAGCAACTTCTTTAGTAATNTCATCAATTCTTATAGCCATTTCAAAATAGTAATCTTCTTCTTCATCTTCGTCCCACTGAAATTTTACAGACTCTCCTTTTTTTANATTTTTAAGAGTAGCAGTTTCTTCACTACCATCCCAAAAAAAAGTAAATTTATTGTCTTTGAGATTAACATCGTCGCAAAACCACTCTGATAAGCCACTTGCGGTGCTTAAACAGTTAAACAAAATAATGGGGGAGGTATTAATAATGTATTCAAATTCTGATTTAGTTTTGCTCATGTTGNTTTATATACTTTACTTATTATGACCAATATAGAAAAAATAAAATACAATGTTTATATAACAGAAAAAATCCTCAAAATATTATTTAATATTCGAGTTATTTATTGACTACTAATTTTCTAAATTTATCTATATTNGTCGCCTTAATTGGCGCGGTAGCTCAGACGGTTAGAGCGCAGGATTCATAACCCTGAGGTCGGGGGTTCAATTCCCCCCCGCGCCACTTTAAATTACTTTCCATATTTNTAATTTTATTATTTCCANTAACAGGTTTAATTTTNTATTAAACGANTATTTAGTTTTTTTTAAAAAAGTATAAATTTATTTAATGAANAAACCTTTATTGGTCTTTANTCAAAATGGAATTTATTGTCCTAAAGCTAAAATTTATATTGATGCCTGGAAACCTGTAGATAANGTTATAATATCCCACGCTCATGCAGATCATTCTAAATATGGTCATCAATNCTATTTAACCCATCCNTACAGTGTTCCTATTGTAAAACACAGATTGGGCAATATAAATATAGAAAGTAAAAAATGGGGAGAGAAATTTACTATAAATGGTGTACAATTTTCTTTACATCCAGCGGGACATATTATTGGCTCTTCTCAGGTAAGAGTAGAATACAAAGGAGATGTTTGGGTATATNGTGGAGACTATAAAAGAGAAAATGATGGTTTTTCAACTCCTTTTGAGCTAGTTAAGTGCAATACGTTTATAACCGAATGTACTTTTGGATTGCCTGCTTTTAATTGGAAAAAACAAGAAGTTGTAATCAATGAGATCAATAATTTTTGGAAAGAATGTAAAGCTAATAATCAAACAGCAATAATATTTGCTTACAGTCTAGGGAAAGCTCAACGTCTTATTGCCAATTTAAATATTGAAATTGGTAAAATATATACCCATGGAGCTGTAGAAAATTTAAATGAAGTAATTAGAATCTATAAAAATTTACCTAAAACCCATAGAATTACTAGAGAAACCAAAAAAGAAGATCTAATTGGTAATTTAGTAATTGCTCCGCCTAGTANCCATGGATCACCATGGTTAAAAAAAATGGTTCCTTATGTTACTTCTTCATCAAGTGGTTGGATGACTTTTAGGGGTGCTAGAAGAAGAAGNGCTATTGACAGAGGATTTGTANTATCAGATCATGTAGATTGGAAAGATTTAATTCAGACTATTGAAGATACTGAAGCAAAAAACATAGTATGTACTCATGGTTATAAAGATATTNTTTCTAAATATTTAAACGAGAATGGGTACAACTCTTTTATAGAAAACACTCCTTTTCTAGAGGAANAAACAATTGAAAATAATGTTTGATTTTGCAGATTTAATTGAGCAGATTGATAAAACCAATAAAACCAATCTAAAAGTTAAAGCATTGGAGAANTTTTTTTCTATTGCATCAGATCAAGATAAGGTTTGGGCAATTGCTTTATTTTCTTCTAAAAAACCTAAAAGATCTATCAAAANTTCCGACTTAAGGGTTTATGCAGCACAAATGGCCAAAATTCCATTATGGCTTTTTGAAGAAAGCTACCATATAGTTGGTGATTTGGCAGAAACTATTGCCCTNGTAGTTCCAGAATCTAAAGAAAGTATTAAACCACCTACTTTAACACAATTGATTAAAGAAATAAAAGATTTAAAAACTTTAGATGAATTTAATCAAAGAGCTTATTTAATAAATAGATGGAGTCATTTAAATTACTATTCAAAATTTGTCTTTAANAAACTTATTACTGGTGGTTTTCGTATTGGAGTTAGTCAAAAGTTAATGACAAAATCCATAGCCAATGTCACTGGAATAGATCANGATACAATTGCTTATCAAATCATGGGTGATTGGAATCCTGAAGACACTACCTATAAGCAATTAATTTTATCTCCTAGAAAAGAAGATTTTATTTATAAACCTTACCCTTTTTATTTAGCAAATCCTATAGATCAAGATCTTGAAAAATTAGGTTCTTGTTCTNATTGGGTTTATGAAAATAAGTGGGATGGAATAAGAGCTCAATTAATAAAAAGAAANAATGAAATAATGATTTGGTCTAGGGGAGAAGAGCTAATTAGTAAACAATTCCCTGAACTTNTAGAAATGGGTAATTTATTAANTAATGGCACTGTTATCGATGGTGAAATTCTTCCATTTAAAAACGGTAAAATAGGATCTTTTAATGATTTACAAAAAAGGTTGGGGCGTAAAAATGTTGGAAAAACAACTCTTGAAAATAGTCCTGTAATTTTAAAAGCTTACGATTTATTAGAATTAAATGATTTAGATCTAAGGAATCAGAAATATATAGANAGAAGAAAATCTCTNGAAAAGATAGTTTTGTTTCTTGAAAATGAAAAGCTTCAACTNTCTAAATATTACATGTTTAATAATTGGAAGGAACTAGAAACAGCCCATTGTCAAGCTAGGATTAATAAAAGCGAGGGCTTGATGATTAAAAATATAAATGCATTTTATAAAGTTGGAAGAAAAAAAGGNGATTGGTGGAAGTGGAAGGTAGATCCATTAACAATTGATGCAGTTTTAACTTATGCTATGAGAGGACATGGTAGAAGGGCTAATTTATTCACAGACTATACTTTTGCTCTGTGGAAAACAAATGACAATGGGGATAGAGAGCTTGTGACTTTTGCTAAAGCTTATTCTGGACTAACCGATAAGGAGTTTAAACAAGTAGATGCTTTTATTAAGAAAAACACTTTGGAAAGATTTGGACCAGTAAGAAGTGTACAAGCTAAATTAGTATTTGAAATAGCTTTTGAGGGAATTGCAAGTTCTTCTAGACATAAATCAGGTGTTGCTGTAAGNTTTCCTAGAATTTTAAGGTGGAGACAAGATAAAACTATAAAAGATGCCAATTCTATTAACGATCTTAAAAGTTTAATTCATGAGTGATTACTCAAATTTTAAAAATTGGATTCTAAAATGGATGGATTCTAAAGATTGGAAACCACAAAAGTTTCAGTCTGAAGCTTGGAATGAAGTATTAAAAGGGCAATCAGGTTTAATTAATGCGCCTACGGGATCTGGAAAAACACTTTCATTACTTCCAGCAATTCTTTGGCNTANTATAAATCATTCTAAAAAAACCAATCATTTAATTTGTTTATGGATAACTCCACTTAGNTCATTGTNCCAACAAATTAAGATTTCAATTGAAGAGTTTTTAAATGATAATAATTTAAACCTTTCTGTTGGGATTAGAAATGGGGATACTTCGTTTAAAGAAAGAAATAAGCAGCGTAATAAACTTCCTAATATTTTANTTACTACACCGGAAAGTTTACAATTAATAATTTCTTCAAAGGATTGGAAGAATAAATTTTCATTTCTTAATACGATAGTAGTAGATGAATGGCATGAATTAATAGGTTCTAAAAGAGGCGTTCAGGTAGAATTGTGTTTAGCCGCAATAAGGCATTTTAATACNAGCACTTCCATTTGGGGAATATCTGCTACTATTGGAAATATTGAGCAAGCAAAAGATGTTTTGTTGGGNAATTTTAAAAGTGAAAATAATGGTGTTCTAATTAAATCCAATATCAAAAAAAAGATAAAAGTTAAATCCATTGCACCAAAGCAAATAAAGCATATGCCTTGGAGGGGNCATTTAGGAATCAATCTTACACCTGAGTTAATACCAATTTTAAAAAAAAGTAAATCAACACTAATATTTACCAATACTAGATCTCAATGTGAATTATGGTACCAAAAACTTCTTGAAAAAATGCCTGAATTGGCAGGGGATATGGCCATGCATCATGGAAGTATTGATAGAAATATTAGGCTTTGGGTAGAAAATGCTGTTAGAAATGAAAAATTAAAAGTAGTAGTTTGTACTTCAAGTTTAGACTTGGGAGTAGATTTTCACCCTGTAGAGTCCATTGTTCAAATTGGTGGTCCAAAGGGAGTAGCAAGATTTATTCAAAGAGCTGGAAGAAGTGGACATAGACCTAAAGAAGTTAGTAAAATATATTTTTTACCAACACATGCTATTGAACTAATTGAAGCAGCAGCATTAAACANAGCAGTTGAAAAAGATTNTGTAGAGCAAAGAATTCCTTATTTATTAAGTTTTGATGTTCTCACACAGTTTCTAGTTTCTTTAGCAGTTTCCGATGGTTTTTTTCCAGAGCAGACCTTNAAATTTATAAAAAAAACACATGCTTTTTCAATGATAAATAATGATGAATGGGAGTGGATTTTAAGGAATATAACAGTTGGATCTCAAAGTTTAAAAGCCTACGANGAATATAAAAGAGTAGAGATTTTAGAAAATGGTCTTTTTAAAGTTAATAGTAGGAAAACTGCAATGAGACACAGGGTTCAAATNGGAACTATAGTTAGTGATGCGCTTTTAAAATTAAAATCTATTAACGGNAGAAAACTTGGAAAAATAGAGGAGTGGTTTATCTCCAAATTAAGTAAAGGCGAAGTTTTTTTATTTGGAGGACAATANTATAAAATTTTTCAAATAAAAAATATGGAAGTAATAGTAAAGAANTCTAAAGCTAAAAAAGGAAAGATTGTAANTTGGATGGGAGGAAGAATGGGTTTTAGCTCTTACATGAGTGAATTGCTNAGAGCTGAGTTATATGATTTAAAAAAATCTTTATTATCCAATCCAGAAAANCCNTTATATTACCTTACAAAAAAACAANTTGAGTTTTCTGAAATTCCTAATCCAGATCAATTTCTAATTGAATCTTTNAAAACAAAGGATGGCTATCATACAATTTTTTATCCTTTTGAAGGTAGATTTATTCATGAAGCATTAAGTCATTTGATTGCTTACAGAATAAGCTTATTAAANCCAGTAACATTTTCTTTGGCCTANAATGATTATGGATTTGAACTATTAAGTGATGAGTTTTTAGATGTTCAAGATATTTTAGATAATAATTTGTGGGACGATTCACATTTGTTTCAAGATCTTAACAATAGCATTAATACTTCTGAAATGGCAAGAAGAAAATTTAGAGATATAGCAGTTATTTCCGGTTTGATTTTTACAGGANTGCCCAATAAAAGAAAAGGGAATAGAGATTTACAGTCTGGAAGTCAATTACTATTTGATGTTTTTAGAGATTATGAGCCAGATAATTTANTTTACAAGCAATCGATTAATGAAACNTTTGAATATCAGTTGGAAGAAGGTAGATTACGGAATGCTTTGAAAAGAATTAAAAGTCAAAAAATAATTTGGAAACAAATTCCTAATCCNTCCCCATTTTCATTTCCAATAATTACAGATCGAATGAGGGAAAATTTAAGCAGTGAAAAGTTTGAAGATCGAATTAAAAAAATGTTGGAAGAATACCAATGAAAAGTATAAAGAAAATAATTAATGATCAAACCCTTACTTTTGATTTTAGAAAAGTTGTTTTTTGGAAAGAAACTTCTTCTTTAATNTTAAGTGATGTNCATGTAGGTAAAATAACTCATTTTAGAAAAAACGGNNTATCTATACCGTCTTTTCCTTATTCGAATAATTTAAATATTTTAAAGTCTGCTATTAAAGATTATAATCCTAAACAAGTGGTGTTTTTAGGAGANTTATTTCACTCGGACTATAATTTAGAGTGGGAAGAGTGGCTTACATTTTTTAGAACTTCCAAAATTACCTTCAAACTAATAATTGGAAACCATGATCCAATAAATTTTAAGATTAAAAATTTAAACATTTTAAAATATTGGAATATTAANCCTTTTTACTTTTCCCATTATCCTTTTTATGAATCAAAAATATTTAACTTATGTGGTCATATTCATCCTTCTTTTTTATTGAAAGGAAAAGGAAAACAAAAAATAAAACTTCCTTGTTTCTANATCTCTAAAAATAATNTAATTTTNCCCTCCTTTGGAGAATTTACTGGAACCCACAATNTTAAATTAGAAAATAATGGCGATGAAATTATTTTAATTTCTAAAAACGATTTNTTCTATTTAGATTCTCAAGGCTTATTTTATTGATTTCACTCANTTGATACTTTTATCAATTTTTTGATTTTTTCATTTTCATCAATTTACTTATTGAAAACTTTTTGTATTTATAAATTTAGATAGAATATCATATTTCNTTTAAATTCATATAATTTATGTATATTAGAAGGTAATATTTAATATNTTGAAACTCTTTGATTGTTAAAAATTTTAAAAGAGTAACATTATATTTTAAAATAAGTTAATTTTACTTTAATNACTAAATGAATATAGATTTAAATCCATATAGAATTATATCTAATCTTAAGTTTCTTAAGACTATATTCTTATCATTACTCTTNATTTTCTTAGCTAATTATATGTATAATGTTTATACATCTTTTNTTGATATTAATTCAAGTTCTTATGAAATTTCAATAGATTTTGAAAATGAAAATAGTGAAGAAAAAGAAAATGAGAGGGAAACAGANCGTGAAATTGAGGAANCTGATGAATTTTATTTATTANCTTTATNAAATTCAAACATTGANATTCATTTCAAAAAAGTNCACAATCCATACATNTTNTTTGAAAANTCTAATTGTAAAGAAGTTGATATTCCGCCTCCTATCTGCTAATTAAATCTTAAAACCTTTTAATTNATTTAATTTGTAATCGTTGGTTTACCAACATATAATAATATATCATGTTTAAAAATAAAATTAATATATCGTATTTAAAAAATGATTTACCTGCGGGACTTGTAGTTTGGNTGGTAGCCTTACCTCTTTGTTTAGGTATTGCTCAAGGATCTGAAGCAGATCCATTTGCAGGGNTAATAGCTGGNATTGTAGGTGGTATANTAGTAACACTTTTTAGTGGATCAAGATTTGGAGTTAGTGGCCCTGCAGCTGGTTTAATAACTATAGTCGTTGCAGCTATTTATGAACTTGGTTACGAGGCTTTTCTCTTGGCTGTAGTTTTATCNGGAATAATACAATTTTTACTTGGTCTGTTNAGACTAGGTGTTGTAGGATATTTTATTCCTACATCTGTAATTAATGGAATGTTAGCTGCTATTGGAATTACTCTAATACTTAAACAGATTCCTCATGCATTGGGAGTTGATACTGATCCAGAAGGTGATATGGCATTTGANCAACCTGATGGAGAAAATACATTTTCCGAAATCTTTTTAAGTTTTGATAATTTAGCTTTGGGAGCTTTACTAATTTTCCTAATATCTATGATAATTCTTCTTGTTTGGGAGCTTCCANCAGTGAAGAAAAANAGTAAANTAAAATTACTTCCTGCATCACTTTTGGTTGTTNTTGTTGGTTCTTTATTAAATCAACTTTTTGGTTCAGTTGGTGGAAACTTTGGTGAGATGACTTTTTTAGGNTCTTCTCATTTAGTTAACTTACCAGATGCACTTATAACTGGAGATTATAAAAATTTATTAGTTACACCAGATTTTTCTATGGAAGCTTTTTCCAATAAAGAAGTTTATGTTTATGCAGTCACTTTGGCTCTAGTTGCTAGTATNGAAACATTACTTTGTTTAGAAGCTACNGATAAANTAGANCCAGATAANAATATATCTCCNACNAANAANGAGNTAAAGGCTCANGGNATNGGNAANTTTNTATCAGGATTATTAGGNGGTTTNCCAATTACAATGGTAATTGTTAGAAGTTCTGCAAATATAAATGCNAATGCTAAATCTCCTATGTCAGCATTTTATCACGGAATATTTCTACTCTTAGGTGTTTTTCTTTTTCCAAGTGTTTTAGAATATATTCCATTATCATCTTTAGCAGCTATTCTAATTGTTATTGGATTNAAGTTGGTAAAGATTAAAAATGTCATTTCAAAATTTAAAACTGATTGGGAAAATGGTCTAGTTATAGTAGTTACAATAATTGCAGTATTACTTACTGATTTNTTATCTGGAGTTGGTATTGGTTTTGTCTTAGCTATGTTTTTCTTGTTAAGAAAAAATTATGAATTGGCTTTTATNTCTCATATTGATACTGAAAATAACAAGGCAGTTATCTCTTTNGCACAAATTGTTTCTTTCCTTAATAAGGGCGCTCTTATGCAAACTTTGCAAGATATTCCAAACGGTAGTACTGTTAAAATTAGTGCTAAAAAATGTCATACAATGAGTAATGAAATTCAAGAAGTTATCACAGATTTTAGAGATATNTCAAGTAAAAAAAATAANATAGATTTAGAACTTATNGGATTTGANAANTTTCTANCTNTNGATGAAACNAGTTNNAATAAACGTTTCTTTTTAAANGCTACTACTATTTTAATTTTAAATAGATACCAAAATGAAATTAAATCTGCTTCTAATAAAGATANTCTTNNNATTTATAANCAAATNCTTAAGGATATTTTCTTTNTAAATAACNTGTTTTATGATGATTATAAANCCTTTAGAAATTCTTTTTANTANAAAGGGACNATTCTTACTAAAAANACAAACCAATTGAAAAAAGAATTTAGNAAATTCCANAAAACAGTTGTTGATAATGCTATTAGTAACGATGAGTTGTATCAGGAATGGATNTCNTTANNNAATGATNATNAANTTCNAAAGATAATTGCTTCTACNAANANTCAAATAATTGATTTTAATAATGAAAATANNNTNGAAAAAGATTNTTTTAAATTTTGGGAAATNATTCATNAAAGCGTAAGTNATATTTCTGACTTTAGCACTAAANAGTNCAATGATTAAAAAANGATTGACTTNGGAATTATNCCTGTAATCACTTCNTTTTTNAAGTTGCCGATGCTATCGATTATTAGTAANGATCCATTTTGAACATAATCTTTAGCATCTGTTANATATAAATCTTTGTTATANGGATCAATAGATAGNTTATAGAANGTATTACCANNATTCTCCCAAATNATCTCTTGNACNGTGTCNTCTATNGAAGAGATTTTGTAAACATGTTTNTTAATAAAAAATACCTCATTNTTAAATAAATTCATTGAAGAAGGATAANTNNNNTTACTTTCTAANTTGAAATTTTTAATAATTTGTAANGTCTGTGTTTCTATTATTGAAATACTNGGGTCTTCGTTGTTGGATACAGATCCTTGAGAAAGTACCCATAAGTCTCCTTTAATATCTTCTTTTATAGAAACTGGGCTTTGTCCTACACTAATGCTGTCTAGTATGGTATCATCATTGGTATTCAAAATATATATTTGATTATTAGCTACATTACAAACGTATACTTTTCCATTTTGCATTAATATATCTTCACACCAACCGTTAACAGGGATTTCGCGGGTGGTATTTTGGTAGGCATTGTAGATATAAATACTGTTGGAGTAAAGGTCTGTAATGTAATATTTAGAGTTATTTACCTTAATTATTTTTCTTGGCGATAATAGTTTATCTATTTGAAATAAATACTCAAAAGTTTCATCATTTATAACTACAATTTTCCCAGAATTATTTACTACTAAAAATAGTTGATGGTCTATATGAGATATACTATGTAGAACATCTCCTAAAGGACTTTGATTAATATTTTGGTAAATGTTATTTGACGTTTCTCCACTATTTTTATTATATGATGAAAGAGAAGAGTTTCCGAACTGAAAATTCCCCTCGTTTCCAATAAGAACTAGACCATTTCCATTAATACTTACATTATTAGAATTATTCTCAGGATTTAGCTTTACACAGCTTGAGCAAATTATAAATATGCCAAATAAAAGGAAATTAATAGATTTTTTCATTTTTATTTTTTGAAGACAAATTTTCGAGTTATACTTTGGCTTTGTGTGGATATATTAAGAAGATAAATTCCATTTTTAAAAGATTGAACATTTATATTTTGAGTTGCCTCAAGATTGTATTTGTAATTTTTTTGAAAAATTATTTTCCCTGTTAAGTCAAATATTTCAGCTTTATAACCTGGTTTTTGTACACTTTTTAAATCAAAAACAACTGTACCATTTATTATTCTAAAGTTTTCTAAAATATTGGTGGAATTTTCTAAAATAATGTTCATAGTTCCTTGATTAATAACACCAACGGCATCTAAGTCAAATCCTGACGAAGGAAATGGGGTAGGAAATGGGTCATTAATTTTATTTAAATATTGATCGTAATTGCAGAGATTAGAATCAATGGAGCCTATTACATCAATAATTTTTACATGGGATATAGAGTTTATATCCAGATTAGGTTCGTTTATTAATTCTTCTAAATCAAAAGGAGTGCCAAAATTAGCTCTGTATTTACCAGCTAAATTATTAATATTTGCAGGGTCTACTGCTCCAAAAGCATCAATTTGAATACTATCTTGGGTAAAAGAAGTAGTTGGAAATCTAAAAAAATCTGTTCCGTTACTACTCACTTCCACAAACCCAAGTTCTAGAAAAGTATCACTAAATGCATTTTCAAAAATTGCAAAATCCCATCCAGGTCCATTTTCAATAAATCTTTCAAAACTTAAAATAGCTTCTCCACCATCGCCTAAACTAACTATTCCATTACCTGGAGCTCCAATTGCCATGGAGCTGTCTCCAGCACTTGCTGTAACAGAAAATGGATTTGAAATGTCCTCTTGACCAATAACAACAGAACAACCAGTTGCCCAATTAACAAAAATACTGCTATCCTTATGGATAGCAGTAGTTCCTTGAACTCCAGCAGCAGGAGGGAATTGAGCTAATACTGGAATTGTAAAAAATAACAGTAAATAAAATATTAAAAAGTACTTATATCTTAAGTATTCTTTCATTAATTACACCATTTTTAGTTTCTATTTTCATAATATATTGTCCCTTAACAAAGTAAGAAATATCTATTTGCTTTGGGTTTTTTAAATTATGTATTATTTCTTTTCCAAAAATGTCAAATATAGAAATCATATATTCATCATTCTTTTCAAGACTTTTTAAATTTATGAAGTTAGATGAAGGATTTGGATATACTGAGAATTTATTTTTAGATATTTCAACAGCCGATAATGGATAATTTCCTACGTTATCTATACAGAAATAGGCAGGTGTATTCATTCC
>PAST01000036.1 GCA_002713405.1 Crocinitomicaceae bacterium
GGTTGAAGTTTATGGATTCGAGATAAGTGTTCATCTAAAGGAACTAGTAGGTCAAAAAAATTAAAAGCAAGAAGTTTAGAATGTACCGAGGTATAAAGATTACTGTTGGACCGTAGAAAAAAAGCTATTTTTCTTTTCCTAAATTTCCATCCAATTATTCGTTGTAAAATTAATGCTACCCACATCGCTCTTTCTTGTCTTGAAACTATAAATAATCCCTTATTACCTGACGTACCTGTTGAAAGTCCAACTGTTAATCCATTTAATGTCGGGGAAAAGTTTCTGCTTTTTTCAGAACGTGTAGCTACATCAATTGCTTGTTTAATATCAATTCCTTTAGTATTTATCAAATTAAAGTTTTTCATAAATTCTTTCTTTTCTTGGACTGGGAATTTGATTAAATCTTTTTCAAAAGATGATTTGTATAAAGGAGAAATTGATAAAACCTGACTTTGAACTTTTCGCCACATCTTTTGTTGATGTTTCTCAGGGTTTCGCTCAAACGCTATGCGTTGAAAATATAGCTTCAAAATACTTTTAAATACTTCCAACTTAAAAATAATATTCATCATATTGTTTTTGGTGAATAAATCATCTCAACTGTTTTGGGACAATGCGTAGCTAGTAAAGGGACTGTTGGATGTGCTTTGTGAAATTTTCTCAATTTATTAAGTGTTGTATTATAATCTTTCCAGTTGTCAAAAAACAATCTTACTATTGGGTCTGGCCCCATTTTGTGAGTAATGGCGCGCATATCCCAAAATGCATCTGCCACCAAAAAAATAGGTCCATTTTTTGTTTGAACCAGGGCACCAAATTGGCCAGCTGCATGACCAGGAAGAGGATACATTACAATGCTATTATCCCCAAATAAATCATAGCCTTTTCCTAAAATTTCATGTATAATAGAATTACATGATTCAAAGGTTTTACAATTTTTTATCCATTTTTCAGGGAATAATTCGTGGAGTAACCCCTTTGCAAATCCTCTCCACTTTGGTGTTTTTTGGAACTGATTTAAACACTTTTCAGATGCCCAACAATTAGCATTTGGAAAATCTATAAGCCCTCCCACATGATCCGCATGCAGATGAGATAAAATAACATGACTTACCTCATCAGGATTTATTTGCATTTTAGCTTCTTGACTTAACTCAATTTCTACTTTGGTTAACATAGCGTAGATAGAGTTAGGAAAATATTTGGTAGCCCTATGAAATCTATGGGTATATCCTGTGTCAAATAGTATTTTTCCTCTAGATGGATGCTTAATTATAGCCCAAGTTGCCTCAAAACGAATTTTTCTTTTTTTGTCTCCTTTAGTAACATAATTTGCATTGGCAAAACAATGGCCTGCAGTTCGAATTGAAATTGAAACATAATTATCATTCATAATTGTTCAGATTTATACCATTCTACAAATTCATCAAGTGCCTCATGAACTGATTGCTTAGGATAGTAACCAAGTAATTTTTTAGCTTTGCTAATATCCATTCCAAAGGACATTGTTAATGTTCCTACGCCATAAACAGTCAGTGCAGGCTCTTTATAACCATTTATCCATTTTGAATGCAATTCCATAAATTTTGCTATTAAAAGCACCAGTCTTAATGAAATTTTTTTAGTCAGTGGAGAGACTTGTAATTGCGATAATAATTTATCTAGAACTGGCCACAATAGTTCGGGTCTTCCGTTGGATATGTTATATATTTGATTAATGGCTTTTTTGTCTGCATCTAGTGATAAAATAATCGCATCAACTACATTTGATACTGGTGTTATATCTACACGGTTGGTTTCGTCCCCCATACGCATTAAACGTCCTTCACTATGAGCACGAAGAATTCGTGGCATAATAACTTTATCACCTCTGCCTATTAATGCTCTTGGTCTTAGAATTATATATGGAATTCCAGAAACTTGAACTAGTTTTTCTGCTTCTCTCTTAGAGTAAGAATAAGAATTTATAGGTTTTGGGAGGATGTCACTTTCTTTTAACTCAAGCTGATGTTTGAATCTAAAATAAACACTTGGTGAGCTAATGAATATGAACTTTTTCACTCCATTAGCTTTTGCAGCTTTAAGTAAATTTTTGGTTACTTCTATATTGGTACTGTAAAAGTCTTTTGGGTTTCCCATTTGTGAGCTTAATGCAGCTGTATGAATAATAGTATCAATTCCGTTGGTAAGACAATCAATAAATTTGGTGTTCTCAAGATCTCCTAAAACATATTCCAAATTTGATTTCTTAGAGATATTCTGAGTTTTTAAAGTTCTTCCAGTAGCAAGAATCTCCAATCCTTTAATTGTGGACATTTTTTCTACTGCCCTTGAACCCAAAAAACCAGTGGCTCCAGTAATTAGAATTTTTCTCATTTAACTAATGGTCTTTGTTTAATATTTAATCCATTATTGTAAAGCAATTTAAAATGAGAATACATAGCTTGTAAAATATATTTTCTTGAATGATATTGTACGTTGTATTTATTCGCTACTTTTTTTAATATAAGGGTAAGTTCAGGATAGTGAATATGACAAATGTGTTGAAATAAGTGATGTATTACATGGTGATTAAATCCACCAAAAAGATGGGTAATAATACCACTTTCAGTAGCATAGTCACTAGTGGTTAAAACTTGATGTTTAGACCATGAATAGGGCATTAATCCATTTTCATCTGGATCGGGGAAATGAGAATCCTCCAGCATATGAGTGGTAAGTAAAATCACAATTATAGTCAAGCTAGAACAAACCATTAATAATAAAAATGCAGCAATAAGAACCACAATAGTTTGCTTTGTAACCCAATACGGGATGATAACCATATAGAATATGTAAAAAATCTTAAAAGCAAGCATTTTTATAATTTCAAAAATTGGGTATGGCCGATTATAAACCCCCCCAATTCTTGTAAAAAAAATATCTTTAAAGTCACGATAAAAAACCCATCTTGGAATGAAAATTGCGTAAATAAGAGGCATATATATCCATTGAAATTTATGAAAGCTTTGAGTTTTATCTTGAGGAAATATTTTAACAACAGTAGATTGCTGAATATCTGGATCGTATTCCATAATATTGGAATATACATGGTGGCCAGAAACATGTCTGTTTTTCCAGTTGAAGGAGCTTAGTCCTAAAAAATCAAAAATATACATAAACCATTGGTTGTACTTTTTAGTTTTAAAAAGAGAATTATGAGCAGCATCATGGCCAACATTTATTCCTAAAAAAACACCCCAAATTCCTAAAAAGGAATAACATAAAAAGATATGCAATGGTTCAACGGGATAAATAAATGGAATTGAAAAAACAAAGATATATACCATAAATAATCCTGCTATTTTTAGATACATACTTGTGTTCCCATATATACTTTTTCCATTGTTTTCAAAATAGGCATTTACTTCTTCTCTTAGTTCAGCAAAAAACCCATCATTTTCAGCCGGGAATGTTATATTTCTAAATTGATCAGTCATTTAAATTCGATTTTGTGTTCATATATTTAAAAATTCTTGTAAAGTCAGTACGGTGCTTGGTGGCTGTCCAAATTGGCGGATTGGTAGATAGTAAGGTCATTAGAGTGCCTACAAGGCTAGCTTTAATGCTGTTAATAAGATTAAACCAACGAAATCCAACTCCAATAGAGTGGTTCAAGTTTTTAACTTGATGCCACCATAGTGGAGGATTATAAAGAATATCTCCTGGCCTTAAAACACATTCAAAAGTAGTTAGAAATCTTGCAGCTGGAAAGTTATTAAAATCAGGGTTTTCAGGATTAAATTTACTATAAAAATAGGGGGATTTTGTAATAGGAGGATCTAAAAAAATATCATTTTTTGGAGGATATAAATACCAATGTTTTTCACCATATACTTGAGTGAAAAGATTGTTTTCAGTTGCACAATGTAATGAGGTTTGAGATCCTTTTCCACCTATAAATACTTGAAAAGTCTTTCCAGAAGCTATTTTATTTCTCATTTTATATAGCCATTTCCAGTCAAAATCATTAATTAGTTCAGGATGATCATAAAGTATTCTGTTGAATCGACTATATTTTTTTGTATCTCCTGATTTTATTGATTCTATAATGTGCTTAAGAGTTGTTTTTTCTATTTTATAATTAATAGTGTCGATTTCGGAATTTAAAGGGTCAAAAATAGCGACTTCATCTTTAGAGTAGTTTTCAGCCAGCCAGTCTAGTGACCAATGTTTCACGCATTTCCAATTCTTAGCCTTCTCTTCCATTACAACAGGGATACCTTTACTTATATAGTTTTGTTTTAAATTTTTTTCTGAAATATCCTTTACACGATCAACTTGTTGAATATTATTTTCAGTAATTTCATTTTTCTTTTTAGCTAAAAATAGCTCTAGAATTCTATCTCTTTGAGTGAGATATCTTGTAGCAGGAAGGTCTTTACCTAAGAAATGGTCGAGCATTCTCCAAGCCTGATAAACATTGCGGAATTCGTTATTTCTTTTCATAAAAAAAATTCTCTCATATATTATTTACTAGAAAAGCAATTAACAGTGTCTAATATCAAAAAATAAGGACTAAATAACAAAGTAATTTTATATAAAAAAGGACTTTTTTTAAAAGTAATTTAGGGAATCAAAAGTGATTATGTTATTTATTTAAGACTAAGCTATTTCTTAGATTAACTCTTTTAAATAGGTAAACTTATCTAAATTAACCTGTTATAGATGCATATATTCGTATATCAGTAGTTAAAGGAAACTGATATTAAAATTAATGTAAGTCTTTTAAAAGAAGATGAAAAGAGCTTTTTCAAATACTCTATAAACTCATAAATCTTTAATATAGAGCATTAAAAGTTCCTAAAAATTGATTAATAAGCAAAGAATCGTCAATTTCAATTGGTGTTAAATTAAGCTCATCGAAAGGCTGAGAAGATGTTGTGTTTTGGTTCTGAGTTTTGACTTTATAATCATATGTTCCATTAATTGTAGAGTCTTCAAAACTTACTGTCAGTACTCCTCTATCAGTATCCCATTCCCCGATCCAAGAAAGGTTACCTCTTTTGTAGGAAATATCTCCATCATAAACAAAGAAAATTGAAGCTGATATTTCTGTCCCGCTTACTTGATCTATTTGAACAGTTGTCCACTCACCTTGTAACCTAGAGTCATTAGGATATCTTCTACAAGAATTTATGAAGAAAAATACCAGTCCAATTAATAATATTCTATTTAATTTTTTTAAAGCCATTAAAAAGTCTCCTTAATATCTGTATTCACTATTTGCTTTCTCCATAGTTGTCCGAATTCCATTTTGAAAAACAATAATTTTAGTGTTTTTTAAACTATTTTCGTTACAAAAGTTCTTATCACTTTCTGATTCAGCAAGTTCATCTCTTGAAATAGTAAAGTAATAATTTTTGGATTTTAAGTAACTCTTAACAATTCGTAAATATTTAAATTCATCTGATTTAATTATTTTTGAAATGCTAGAATTAATTGGCCCAATTTGAACTCTGTACTCATAATTATTTTTATACTCTGCTGCAGTTGACTTTATAATTCTTGCACTTTTTAAACCATTTTCATGAATTCTATTAAGCGCTTTTTTAGCAATCAAAAGAGAATTAAATTTTTTTGTGTAATGTTGGTATCCCATAAATCTTTTTCTAGTATTTATATCCAAATCGGATAATATCGATTTCAATGCTTCCACTTGTGGAACAAGTTTTGATTTATATACATCTAATTCAATATAATATATATTTGGCACTCTATAATCTAATTCAATTATGCTAATATTTTTTAATTCTTCTAATCTAATTTGATTTAAAGAATCTAACTTTTTATCAAGATTTTTCATTTCCTCATCGTATAGATACGAATCTTTATTTGGCTTACCATAAGCAATAATAAAAGCATCATAAAGTCCAGTTAAATGGTATTCATCTCTCTGCTTTCTAGCTTCATTAAGTGTTTTAAATTGCCCATTGCAATATTTGAATAAAGAATTGTGTTCTGACATAAAAAGATCAAACTTAAAAATATAGTTTGGAGGTCTCAAAGGTTTTGAGTAAGCGCCCAATTGAATTGTATAGAAAACGTTTTTAAACTCTGATGAATCTGAAACATTTGAGGTTCTTAAGGTTGGGTCTAAATAGGTAATGTTTTGCATAAATTGTTCTGGATCGGATGGGTTAGTTAGATTAATAAATTTTTGGATTTTTTCATTAATAATTTTAATAGAATCCAGTTTCCTTAATGAATCTAAGCTTATCTTGTTTATAATTATATTTCTAATATTAGATAATGTGTCTATGGAGCCATCCTCTATTCCTTCAAATTGATCCTTCTTAACACTGTCCAGCTTTTCTATATTTAAATTCGTCTCTTGTTCAGACNCTAAACTAAGATCCGTTGNNTCTGATTGCTCTAAATTACCANCCTCTATTCCTTCAAATTNATCNTTCTNNACACTGTCCAGCTTTTCTATATTTAAATTCGTCTCTTGTTCAGCTTCTAAACTAAGATCCGTTGTGTCTAATTGCTCTAAAATATTATTTTCTTCTACATTNAAAGTATTTGAATCTTTGATTATGCTTTCTTTTTGGGCTCCAAAACAAATAATAAAGGCATCGCTTAACCCATCCAAAACTAGAAGTTTTTTCATATTTATAGCACTCGAAAGATTTTCATACTTTCCTACAAAATATTTATAATTATTTTTTCCTTTAAAATAAAGTAAAGGATATTTAGAAATTGGATTTGCTAAAGAAATTAAGTTTTTAAAAACTCCTATTTGTACTGAAAATTTAGGATTTGCTAATTCANTAGAATCACTAATAGATAAAACTTTAAAATCTTGATTAATTTCATTAGCACTTGTNCTTTGCTTGGAATTAGGATTTGANTCATATTTAGAGTTTAAATTAACGTCCTTAGTCNGTTTATTTTTAATTAGATCCATTTCTAATGTNTCTACTAATTCAGTAGCNTCTTCTAAACTTATTAANGTGTCTATTAAAGAGCCAAAACAAACTATAAAAGCTTTGTCTAATCCATCTTGCATTAGCATTTTACTCATCATTTGAGCACTAGAATAATTATAATAGTTTCCTACAAAATATTTATAATTATTTTTTNCTTTAAAATAAAGTANAGGNTATTTAGAAATTGGNNTTTCTGAACCGATGAGCTTATTAAATTCTCCAACTTGTACTGAAAATTTAAGAGGATTTAATTTGTTAGAATCACTTACAGANAAAACTTTAAAATCTTGATTAATTTCATTTATGCTTTTAAAACCCTGTGAATAAAGACTAATATTTATTATTAGAAATAAGAAAAATATTTGACTTTTAAACAACGCTTTGATATTAATTTAAGAAACTGTTAATTTAAGAAAGAATATGTAAATAGAAAATTAATTATTCATCTTATAATTATGATTCTAGTTCAAAACAGCAAGAATTTTCTAAAATTATTAATTAGTTTCTAATGTGTTTTAAAAAAATAAATTTCCATTTTACTCAACTTTAAGTAATTCTTAGAAATAGTATAAACTAAATTCTTTTAAACTAATNCCTTAAAAAATCATAAAATTGATGTGAATAAACTAATAAATTATAGNTTTATATTTAATAAAAAATGAAAAGTAAAGAAGGTTTTATNTTTAAAAAATTTGAGNTAGAAAATCAATCTCCATTTGATAGACTGTTTGATATTTTCAAGGAGCTAATTACCCATACGTCGGGAGATTTTGACGAAGCCATCAACTGGCTAAAAGAATTGGATAAAGAGTACAGCCTTACCAATGAAGATTATACCATTGAAGACTTTATAGAAGAACTTAAAGAAAAAGGTTATATAAAAGAAGAAATTGAAAGTGGTGGTAATGGGAATATTTCNTTAACTGCAAAAACAGAGCAAGCAATACGCCAACAAGCCCTAAATCAAATATTTGGGAAAATCAAAAAAAATGGAATTGGCAACCATAAAAGTAACAAACAAGGTCAAGGGGACGAACATACAGGGGGCTTCAGAGCTTTTCAATTTGGAGATTCCATAGAAAAAATCTCANTAACTGAATCTTTGAAAAACGCACATATAAACCATGGGGTTAATGATTTTAAACTAAGTGAAAATGACTTGGTAATTGAAGAGTCTTATCACAAAAGTCAAATGAGTACAGTGCTAATGGTAGACATTAGCCATAGTATGATTTTATATGGTGAAGATAGAATTACNCCTGCAAAAAAAGTAGCAATGGCTTTATCTGAATTTATAAAAACTAGATATCCAAAAGACAGCATTGACATATTGGTTTTTGGTAATGATGCTTGGCCCATTGCAATTAAAGATCTTCCTTATTTGAAAGTTGGTCCATATCATACCAACACGGTTGCGGGCTTAAGTTTAGCGATGGACATGCTTAGAAGAAAACGGAACACCAATAAGCAAATTTTTATGATTACAGATGGGAAGCCAAGCTGTTTAANACTTAAAGATGGTAAGTATTATAAAAANAGTAATGGTCTAGACCCTTATATCACTAATCAATGTTATGCAATGGGGCAACAAGCAAGGAGACTATATATTCCAATCACTACATTTATGATTGCCCAAGACCCATACTTGATAGAATTTGTCCAAAAATTCACAGAAGCNAATAAAGGTAAGGCTTTCTTTACTGGACTACAAAATCTTGGGGAGATGATTTTTGAAGATTACGAGACTAATAGAAAAAAAAGAATAAAATAAAAAATGTATTATCAAAAAATTAAAACATTAGCAGNCCTTAAAAAAGCCAAATACAAACAAAAAAGTATCAAGGATGAATTAAGAGAAAATCTAATTTATAATATTCAAAATAGAATCAATGTTTTTCAAGGGATTCATGGCTACGAAAAAAGTGTTATTCCAGAATTAGAGCGTGCCATACTTTCTAGACATAACATTAATCTTCTTGGATTAAGAGGGCAAGCCAAGACAAGAATTGCTCGATTAATGGTAAATCTTTTGGATGAATATATTCCCTATNTAGAAGGTTCAGAAATTTACGACGACCCAATAGCTCCTATATCTAGGGCATCTATAGAACTCACCAAAAAGATGGGCGATGATACACCAATTTCTTGGCTACATCGTTCTGAAAGATTTGCAGAAAAATTAGCTACTCCTGATGTTACTGTTGCAGATTTAATAGGAGATATTGACCCTATAAAAGCTGCCAATCTAAAACTAAGCTATGCAGATGACAGAGTAATTCACTATGGTATGATCCCTAGAGCAAATAGATGNATTTTTGTTATCAACGAATTACCAGATTTACAAGCTAGAATCCAAGTTTCATTATTCAATATTCTTCAGGAGGGTGATGTTCAAATTAGAGGATTTAAACTAAGACTAGAGTTAGATATGCAATTTATTTTTACAGCTAATCCTGAAGATTACACCAATAGAGGAAGTATTGTAACTCCGCTTAAAGANAGAATAGGATCTCAGATTCTTACCCATTATCCCAAAGATATTGAAACAGCAAAAAAAATAACTAACCAAGAAATAAAAGCAACTTTAAGTCAAAAAGAAAATATTTATCTTCCNACTTTGGCTGCAGACTTACTAGAAGAAATTAGTTTTGAAGCAAGANATANTGAATATATTGATGAAAAAAGTGGAGTAAGTGCTAGACTTAGCATTTCAGCCTTAGAAAATCTATTAAGCAGTGCTGAACAGCGCTTACTTAGAAATAATGAATATAAAACCACGGTAAGATTATCTGATTTTTCAAGTATTATTCCGGCAATTACNGGGAAAGTAGAGCTTGTTTATGAGGGAGAACAAGAAGGTGCTGAATTTGTAGCAAATAAATTAATTGAGAGCGCTATTAAAACTCTTTTTGAAAAGAATTTTCCTAAAATTGAAAAATTGGAAAAACAAGGAGCCAATACTNCATATGATGATTTAGTGACTTGGTTTTTCAACGAGTCAAAATTTGAAATACTAAATGGGATTTCAGAAAAAGAATACCAAAAGAAACTACTTTCAATTGAGCCTCTAAACAACCTTNTAAAAGAGTACCACCCTGAAGCTTTGAAAGAGGATATATTTTTTTTAAATGAGTTTGTTCTTTGGGGATTGGTTCAATTCAAAAAACTAAGTAAAGTTGAATATTCTGAAGGAATTGAAATCATAGATCCTTATGGTGACTANATAAAAAATATATAAATTGGGGNATTCTTGCAATTTTGAATAAATATAGTCTTCCAGAAAAAATAAAATCTAATTTTCAATTTTCTCTTACNAGAGAACAAGAGAAAATAGTACAAGAAGTTTCTGAATTTGTCACTTCTATAAGTACTCGTAATCTATTTCTACTTAAGGGATATGCTGGTACAGGCAAAACCACTTTAATTTCGTCGTTNGTCAATAACCTTTCATTTATTGGAAAGAAATCTACTCTTCTTGCTCCTACAGGAAGAGCGGCTAAGGTGCTTTCTAAATATTCTAAAAAAAGTGCATCTACCATCCATAGGAAAATATACTGGATCAATAGTAATAAAAGTGGAAATACCTACATTAAGCTAAAAGAAAATTCCCATTCTAATACGATTTTTATTGTAGATGAAGCGTCTATGATTCCAGAATCTTCCGACAAAGGGTTTGGAAACAGATCGCTTTTAGATGATTTAATTGAGTATGTATATGACGGGGCNGGATGTAAACTTATTTTAATTGGTGATACAGCCCAATTACCGCCAGTAAATTTAAATATAAGTCCTGCCCTTAGCGAATCATTTTTAAGTGAAAATTATTCTAAANAAGTCCTCTCGTTTAGCTTGAGTGAAGTTGTTAGACAAGATAAATCATCTACTATTNTATTGAATGCAACAAATATTAGAAACCAAATTTCTAACTCTATTTTTAATATNCCAAAGTTGCAGGTTAGTGACAATGTTCTAAGAATAGAATCTGGAGATGAACTGCAAGAATGTCTAGAGTCCAATTATAATCAAGGAGGTATCACTAATACCATTNTTATTTGTAGATCAAATAAAAGAGCAAATATTTACAATCAACAAATTAGATCTAGAATCAGGTATTTGGAAGAAGACATATCTACTGGAGATTTATTAATGGTGGTAAGAAATAACTACTTCTGGNTTGGTGAGAAGAACTCTTCAAAGTTAATAGCCAACGGAGATATTATTGAGGTTCTTAGNGTCAATAAAATCTTAACCAAACATGGGTTTAAGTTTGCTGATGTCACTATAATGCTAATTGATTTTTTAGAAGAAAAAGAAATAGATGTGCTAGTNATGTTAGATACAATTAACCTAGAGACCTCTTCTTTAAGTTATGAGGAATATCAAAAACTATATAACGAGATTAGCAAAAAATACAAAGGAGATAGAAAAAAGATAAAGGAAGATAAATATTTGAATGCCTTACAAGTGAAATTTTCTTATGCTATTACTTGTCATAAATCTCAAGGGGGGCAATGGGAAAATGTTTTTGTAGACCTTGGATATTTCAAAAATGAAATGTTAGACCTTGGATATTTAAGGTGGTTATATACTGCAATAACAAGAGCTTCNAAAAAACTGTTCCTGATAAATTTTAAAAAAGACTTTTTTTAGATTGACAAAAAAGTTGGAAATAGTTAGCTCAATAAATGCCTTGAATGAAAAGGAATGGGATTCAAAATTTGAAAAAATAAATCCATTTTTAAATACGAATTTTCTAAAAATATTTGAAAANNATAAAAGTATAAATANCATTATTCCCATTTATATAACAACAAAGAAAGGAATTTGTTATGGGCAATTAATTAAAATTGATGGTAGTAAAATAGCTAATTATTTAACNAACAATAGNAGGGTTAGCTTTAAGAAAAAAAAATTGAAAAAAATTAAACTTCAATTATTCTGTTTTGGGAATACTTATTTATCTAATGTCCCATCTTGTAATTTTGAAAATGAGCGGATTTCTGAAGAGGAATTGAAAACTATTTTTAACACACTTAAAGAAAAATATAAAGTGAAATTTTTCTTGCTCCCAGATTATTTTTTAAAATCTTTAAATTTCGAAAAGGAAATAAAAAAGAAACTATCTCCTGGTTTTGAGATAGATCCTGATATGGTTTTNGAATTGAATGAAAAATGGAATTCTTTTGAAGATTATAAGAAAGATGTTAGTTCTAAGTATAAAAAAAGAATCAGAGGAGTATATAATAAAAGTAAAGATTTAGTTGTAAAAGAGATAAAAAAAAGCGATATANAATCCATATTGCCTGAATTACAAACTCTTTANAATAATGTACACAANAAGTCATCTTTTTCAGGGCCAATCTTAAATATTAGATGTTATGAAGATTTAGCTAATTATTCAATTNTAAATTTTTGTATACATGGCTACTATCTAAAAGAATATTTAATAGGCTTTTCATCAGAATTCTATTTTGAAAAAACNTTATACTCTTATTTTATTGGACTNGACTATAGATATAATAAAAAATGCAGTTTGTATAATAGAATACTTTATGACTCTATAAGTCATGGGATAGAAAAAAAAGCATCAAAAATTATTTACGGAAGAACTGCATCAGAGTTCAAAAGTACAATTGGAGCNGTTCCTCTAAAATCAAAAAGTGCATTATATATTGATAGTAAANTTTTAAGATTTTTATTATATCCAATTATAAAATATCTTTCTCCAAAGAAGTGGAAGCAAAGGAATCCTTTCAAAACAAAGATTGAAATAACAAATTATAGTTCAAGATAAGACGATTCGTTTTACGAATTAAACAAAACTTGGATTTAATAATTTTGATTTAAAAAAGTTGTTTTAGACTCTAANAAATATAAAANANTTAACTATAAAATGGTTCTAAGNCTGTAAAATATTATTATTAATTTAAAGACCATCTATTAGAATTTTTAAATTATGATGATTTTTTCATGTAGTTAAAATAAACGCTCAAAATACATGGGATTCCTTATTATTTATATTGTTTAAACATAAAAAAATTGATTTTATGTTGCTAATCAGTAAAAATACAGAAAATTATAACTGTACTTTTTAATGAAAAAAATTAAAGGCCTTCAAGAAAGATTTTAATTGGTTTAGAAGAAATTGAAAAAAGAATAATTATTTAGGTTTTGAGAATTATGAAAATTAGTGTTTTTTGAAAAGAATCCTAAATAGTAATTCATGAGAACCTCCTGAATATGATCTTAAATCTGAAGTAGTAAAGTCATAAGAATATCCAAATGAAATATAATTTTGGTAGGTATAACCAAATAACATTGAAAAAGCATCTCCGCTTCTAAAGGAAAATCCAGCCCATGCAGATTCCTTCCAAGTTACTTTTGATCCAAACTCAAGTTGTATTGGCACATTGGAAACATATCTTAACAACAAATAAGGGTCAGCTACTAAATCGTAAGGCAAAATAAAATCATATCCTCCATGAATAAAATAATGATCTTCTAATTTATTTCCTGGATATGGATTTGAAATATCACTAAATTTTATTTTGTTCTGAAGCAAATTTGGGGCAGCGCCACCCACATGCCATTTATCTCCATAAACTAAAAATCCGAATTTAGCATCTGGCATTATTGATCTCATTACTTTTCCGGTAGTTGAGGGATCCCCTGGTTCTGTGAACGTCAATTGGTGTCCGTCAATTTTCCATTCAATTAGACCAGCACTTAGTGAAAGGGAAATATTTATTTCTTCGTTTATTTTTGTGTGGTATGCGTAAGATGCCTGAAAGCCCGTTCTTCTGGTTGGTCCTACATTATCTGTATATAAAAATGCGCCTATTCCGTTTTTTAAATCTTTTGTGGGCCCATTAATACTTAAGGTATAAGTTCTTGGGTAATCCTGTAATCCTACCCACTGATACCTGTGATTAGATGTTACACTATACAAATGATCCATCCCTGCAAATGCTGGATTCTGAGTGTATTTATTCATGAAAAACTGAGAATAAACTGGAATTTGCTGTGCAAAAAAAACTGATAAGTTTATAGTAAACCCCCAAATTAAAATAATATGTTTTAAAAGAATTTTCATTATCTAATTATTGTTATTGGACCTGTTAAATTATTTTTTTGACCATCGGTTCCATCGTATTCAACAATAAAGTAATACGTGCCAACTGGTAACGGTTTGCTATTTTTACCATTCCCTGTCCAATAATCTCCATTTACATTATTTAGGTTTTCATAGACTAATGTTCCCCACCTATTATAAACTCTTAAGGTTATATTTGTATACAATTCGGATATTTCAATAATCCAGCTATCATTTATTCCATCATTATTAGGAGAAAATGCAGAAGGAATTTCAATTTCTGGTACAAGGTCAACTTTTATTGTGTCGCTATTTATACAACCATTAGAATCTGATACAAAAACAACATAAACCTCACTAGAATTGACTTCAATCTCAGGGTTAGCATTCACGGAATCTGCTTCATTATAAAAGTTGGTGAGAGGTGTCCAAATATAAGATGAATTGATAGGTCCTGTTGGGCTTCCACCTAATGTAAAAGGTAATCCTGACCCTATTGCAACATCAATACCAGCATCTAAAATTGGTAAAGGATTAACCGTTACCTTAATTGAATCTTTAACAATACAATTCTGCTCTGTCACAACAAATTCAAAATTATAAATAAAGGTTGATGAATCATCAAAAGAATATCCTAAAGTACTATCAGAACTTATAACATTTCTTAATAAATTCCAGGATACAGATGGGTTAATAGCACCATAAGTGCTTCCTGTTATTGATAAGCTGTCTCCAAAGCAAACCAATGTGTCTTCTGGTCCAGCATTTGCATATATTTCCAATCCTGGTGTTAATGTTACCGTGTCATTTGCTACACAACCATTATTATCAGTTGCCAAAACATAATAAATTCCTGGTGATAAATGGAATATGTTTTGACTAGTTGATGAAAAAGTAGTTGACGAGTCGGACCAACTAAAACTATATGGATTATTACCCCCAGATACAGTTAATTTNATATTAGCATCAGTTGAAGAAGTACAATATGGGTTAAGAACAGATAAAGTGTCTACTACAAAAGTATCGGGTTCAAATACCGTTACATTAGTGTCTATAGAACAAAGTGATTGATCTGTTATTGTAACTTGGTAAATACCAGCTGATATATTAGATGCTGTATCGCTAGTCTGTCCATTACTCCATAAATAATTATATGTCCCAGTTCCTCCAATTATACCAACGTAAGCTGATCCGTTCAAAGAACCATTGCATAGAACACTGTCTTGTGAAATAGTATCTACCAATAGTGGAGTTGGTTCTAAAACCGTTACACTAGTATCTAAGGAGCAAAGCATCTGATCTGTTATTGTAACTAAGTAATTACCAGCTACTAAATTATATGCAGTATCTGTATCCTGTCCATCGATCCACAAATAATCATATATTCCATTACCACCTGAGGCTGAAACATAAGCTGATCCATCATTAGTTCCATTACAGCTAACACTATCCTGAGCAGAGGTGTCTAAAACTAATAAGTTTGGTTCTAGTACTCTTATATTAGTGTCAATATAACATGCGTCAGAATCTGTTACCTTAACGTTATAAAACCCTGCTAAAAGATTTATTGCAGTGCTACTGTCTTGAGACAAATTGAGACCAAGGTTGTCTGTCCATGTAAAATTATACCCAAAACCTGTTCCTCCAGAAACGTTACTAACGGTAGCTATTCCGTCTCCCAGTCCGTAACAAGTAACACTGTCTTGATAAATACTATCAATTGTTAATGCATTTGGCTCTTTGACCTGAATATTTTCAGTTACGGAACAATTATTTTGGTCTGTTACCTCTACAGTATATGTTCCTGCTGATAATCCAACTGCAGTATCATTGTCCTGCAATAAATCCGTCCCCAATCCATCTGTCCAACTAAAAATATAACCACCATTACCACCAGTTATACTGTCTACCGTAGCTATTCCATCTGAAGCCCCATTACAACTAACACTATCCATAATCATAGATCCTATAGCCAATAAATCTGGCTGAAGAACTTCAATTTCTAAAGAATCTTTACATCCATTCTGATCTTCTACAGTTAATTGCCATGACCCAGCATATAATCCAACTGCAGTATCATTAGTTGCATTATTTGAATTCTGTAGTATCGCGAATAAATCCCAACTATACGAAAAACCACCATTACCTCCACTAATACTATCTGGGAAAGCAATACCATCTGATAAACCAAAACAGCTTATGCTATCTTGATCTAAAATCAGATATATTGAATCTGGCTGAGTTACATCAACATTCATTGTATTAGAGCAAAATTTTGAATCAGTAACAGTCAATGTATAAGATCCTAATCCTAAATTAAATGCAGTATCTGTTAATTGGCCATCACTCCATAAATAAGTATATCCTCCATTA
>PAST01000037.1 GCA_002713405.1 Crocinitomicaceae bacterium
GAAGAAGCTCCAGCTACAGAAGAAGCTCCAGCTACGGAAGAAGCTCCAGCTGCAGAAGAAGCTCCATCAGAAGAGGCTCCAGCAGAAGAAGAAGCTCCAGCTACAGAAGAAGCTCCAGCTACGGAAGAAGCTCCAGCTGCAGAAGAAGCTCCATCAGAAGAGGCTCCAAAAGAGGAAGAAGGAAAAAAAGAAGAATAAATAAAACTTCTTAAATGATTTTATAATTTTAAGCCATGTTAAAACATGGCTTTTTTTATGCAAGATAATTTAAAGGAAATAGGACATTTTTCAAGGCTTCATGGTTACAATGGTAAATTGGTTATTTCCTTTGTTAACGAAAACCCTTCAATTCTTACAAAAAAAATAACAATTTGGTTAAATACTTCTGGACTAATCACACCTTTTAAGATTCAAGAAATTCAACCATTAAATAAAAACAAATTGATTTTAACTCTTCTAAATGTTAATAAAGATAAAGCTGAAGAATTAAAAAATAAATCTGTATTTATCAATCCAAAAGACATTGATTTTGGGAAAGAAAAATTTGACAAAAATAATATTACTGGGTACGATTTATTTAGCCAAGAAGAAGAGAATTTAGGTAAGGTTAGTGCTGTTATAAAAATAAAGAATAATAATCTCATTCAGCTTTACATTAATGACAAAGAGGTATTACTGCCTTATAATGAGAAAAATGTTTTGGTTTTAGATCACTCCAAAAAACAAATAAAACTGGATATTCCAGATGGTTTAATCGAACTCTACACAGGTGAGTAAACGTATTTACAAACCATTTAATTTCAAAAAATTTTCCATTCATCAAAACAATGCAGCTATGAAAATTGGCACAGATGGAATTTTAATTGGTGCATGGGTAAATGTTTCTAAAAAATTTAAAGCACTAGATATTGGTTCTGGAACTGGTATAATTTCAATAATGTTGTGTCAAAGAAATTTAAATTTAGAGTTGGATAGTATTGAACTTTCTCCCAGTGCTATAATGGATGCAAAAATTAATATTGAGAACTGTAATTGGAGTAATAGAATAAAATTATTTCAACAGGATTT
The DNA here is from genome assembly GCA_002713405.1 of Crocinitomicaceae bacterium. Classification (GTDB taxonomy): domain Bacteria; phylum Bacteroidota; class Bacteroidia; order Flavobacteriales_D; family Parvicellaceae; genus MED-G20. Next base: position 1,069 of record PAST01000037.1, read on the forward strand.
TAAAAATTTTCACCCTTATTCTAATTATGATTTAATTGTTAGCAATCCTCCATATTTTAAGAAAAGTCTAGAACCATCCAATTCAGAAAGATCAAAAGCCAGGCATCAAAATGATTTAAAGTTGGAGGATATTTTAAACTTTAGTAAAAAACATCTAACAAAAGATGGATCTTTAAACATAATTCTTCCATTTGAGCAAAAAAATGAAGCAATAGAATTTGCAAAAAAATATGGCTTAAATCCTATAAGAGAATGTACTGTATATCCCAAACCTAAAAAANCTCCACATAGGATTTTAATAGAATTTTCTAGAANTGAAAATAAACANATAATTAAAGANTCTTTGGTTATTGAAGAGGCTGGCAGGCACAATTATTCTGAAGATTATAAAAAATTAACAAGAGAATTCTACACNATTTTCGAGTAATTGTATTATTTATATAAATTTACAAAATGAGNCAAAAGCCGTTTTTAAAGTCAAGATTTTTCAAACTACCGCAGCACAAAATTTTTGACTTTCCTGCTAGGTATTATGACGANAGAAAAGAGAGNGTTGAAAAGACGAAGCAAATGCAAGAAGCTGATAATTATTCTCAAAGAATAAAAAGCTCATTTGCTAATAAAAACGAGTATAAGAAATGGAATCAAAACTGGGAAACCATTAGGCTCATTATAATTTTTACCATTTTAATTTCTGGTTTTGTATTTATATATGGGCAAATAGACGATGTTTTAGAGATTCTTTCCAATACCTCCAAAAAATAAAATGATAGAGTTACTTTCAGAACATGTTGCTAACCAAATTGCCGCTGGAGAAGTAATTCAAAGACCGGCTTCTGCAGTCAAGGAACTCCTAGAGAATGCAATTGATGCCCAAAGCACAAAAGTTCAGTTAATTATTAAAGACGCTGGAGCTAGTTTAGTTCAAGTNATTGACAATGGCATGGGTATGACAAAAGAAGATGCTGAGATCTGCTTTAAAAAACATGCTACATCTAAAATTAAAAATACGGAAGATTTATTTTCCATTTCTTCGAAAGGATTTAGAGGGGAAGCATTGTCAAGTATTGCAGCTGTATCCCAAGTGGAGCTTAAAACCAAAAAAAAAGAAAGTGACATTGGGCACCAAGTTAAAATTGAAGCTTCCAAGNNAGTATCATCCGAATCATGTGCATTTTCAAATGGAACNAGTATATCTATGAGAAATTTATTTTTCAATGTTCCTGCAAGAAGAAANTTTTTAAAATCAAAAGGAGTTGAAACCAAACATATTATNGATGAATTTCACAGAGTAGCTCTTACCCACCCAGAAATTCACTTCACCATGCACCACAATAACAATTTATTGTTTGATTTGCCAATTTCTAATACAAGACAACGAATAGTTTCTATTTTCGGAAAAAAATACAATGAAAGATTAGTNCCAGTTGACGAAGAAACTAGNATTACTAAAATAAGTGGATTTGTTTTAAAACCCGAGTTTTCAAAAAGAACAAGAGGAGAACAATTTTTGTTCATTAATAATAGATTTATTAGAAACAATTCTATTAGTCATGCAATTAAGGTTGTATTTAAAGATTTAATTGGAAATGAATCTTTTCCATCCTATTTTATTTATCTCACAGTTCCATTAAATTCAATTGATGTAAATATTCATCCTAGTAAAACTGAGATAAAATTTGAAGATGAAAGAGCAGTTTACGAATTAGTAAAATCAAGTGTAAGAAGTGCTTTAAGTAGAAATAATATTGCTCCTTCAATAGATTTTAACCCTGAAACTTCCTTTGATTTCTCACCTTTAAAGCCTGGTGAATCTATTAAAATACCTTCTATAAAGGTAGATACTAATTATAATCCATTTAATAAAGAAAATCAGTCTCAAATAAGTGGAAATATTGATTTACTCAAACATAATTTTCAGAAAGAATTTGAAATTCCTAAAAATTTTAAAGAACAAAATGATGTACTATCAGNTTCTAACCTATTTTTACAATTTAACAAGCGTTACATTTTAGCAGCTAAAAAAAATGGTTTATTAATTATTGATATTTTCAGAGCTCATCAACAAATAAAATTTGAAGAACTTAAAGAAATGTATGAAAATGGGGAGGTGTTATCTCAAAAGTTACTTGTTCCAGTTGAAGTGGACTTAAACCCTAGTGATTTTGTATTGTGTATGGAAATTAAAGAAGAATTGGAGAGATTAGGAGTTGAAATAGATCAATTTGGTAAAAACTGTATTGTTATAAATAGTTTTCCNAANAANTCGGAGAATATGGATGGTAAAAAGTTTATTGAAGATTGNTTNGANAATATNAAAAACAGCANCGACGAGTTNAAAAAACCTTANGATAAAATAGCTTGGAATNTATCCAAAAATTATGCNTATAGTAGANTNNCTGNNATGAATAGTAAAGAAATGGNGCATNTAACAGATTGTCTTTTNTCATGCNAATCNCCCNTNNAAANTAGTAAAGGACTNTCTATTGTTAAAGAAATTAATCAAGAGGAAATTATTAAGAAATTTAATTGATGTTNAATAATNTAATNAAAAANNTAAGTCCTGTAGTAAANAANCTTTTANTNATTAATNTNGTTTTTTATGTAGCTCAATGGTCTATTCCATCTTTTACTCAAAACNTAGAGNTATANCCAATTACATCNGANCAATTTAGNCCATGGCANTTNGCAACTCATTTTTTTATGCACAGTCCATATTCNATAGGNCATATTTTCTTTAATATGTTTGCCCTNGTTATTTTTGGNACACAATTNGAAAAAATATGGGGNCCNCAAAAGTTTTTAATTTATTACATAAGTTGTGCNTTAGGAGCTTCCNTACTNCATTTAAGTGTTACTTATTTTAGAATNCAAAATATNGAAATTGGNTTATCTGCAGAAGATTTAGAACTTTTTANANAAAGTGCTTATGAAGCNTTCCAAAAGGGGATGAATTTTAAAGATCCTGTATTGGCTCAATTAAATATTCTTCATAATTCTCCTATGTTAGGTGCTTCCGGTGCTGTCTTCGGACTTTTAGCTGCTTTTGGATATTTATTTCCAAACACAGAACTCATGTTGCTTTTTCCTCCAATTCCAATAAAAGCAAAATATTTTGTTATTGGATATGCAGCTTTAGAACTTTATCTAGGAATATCTAACAATCCAAGTGACAATGTAGCTCACTTTGCACATTTAGGTGGAGCGATAGTTGGAATTATTATTGTCTTATCTTGGAGAAAAAATAGAACTAGTTTTTTTTAATGGCTTTATTAGATCAATTAAAATATCAGTTTAAATCTGGAGGTGTATTTATCAAAATAATTTACATCAACGTTTTGGTATATGCCCTATTTTTAATTATAGGAAATGTTTTTGCTTTAATGAAGTGGAATCCTGATGGAATCAATAATATAGATGACTATTTTAGCTTTAATTCATCTCCACTTATTTTTCTTAAAAGACCTTGGACTATTTTAAGTTACATGTTTCTTCACGGTTCATTTTGGCATATTTTCAATAATATGCTAATCTATTTTTTCACAGCAAGAATGTATGAAGACCTTCTGGGAAAAAAGTCTTCACTTAGCACCTATATAATTGGTGGGTTTTGTGGGGCCATTTTATACCTAATTACCCATAACTTATTTCCGCTCTTTAGAGATATGGGAGATATTCCTATGCTGGGCGCCTCTGCTGCAGTAATGGCTGTTTTTGTAGGATTAGCTACCTATACTCCAAATTATGACGTAATGTTGTTTGGAATAATTAAAATTAAAATGAAGTATTTAGCTATGGTTTGGGTAGCTTTTGATATTGTTGGCCTTTCTAATTCTGATGGAATTGCACATTTTGCACATCTAGGAGGGGCATTTTGGGGATATGTATACATTACTAATTTTAAGAAAGGAAAAGATATTTCTTATTGGTTTGATAATTTTTTGACTAAAATGAGTGCATTAACTAGCAAAAGAAAAATCAAAATTGTTTACAAAAAGAAAAAAGAAGAAAAAAAATCATCTGCACCGAATTCAAAATCTAGACAACAAAAAGTTGATGATATTTTAGATAAAATTAAATTGTCTGGCTACGAGAGTCTGACTAAAGAAGAAAAAGATTATTTATTCGATGCCAGTAAGCATATTTAATTTTGGGGTTAATAAAATGAGTTGGAGAGGTAAATTATTTGCCTACTTAACAGTAATTTTTAACTTATTATTATTCTTAAGCTATCTAGCTTTCTTATCTGACCCAACTACAAATTCAGTTATTGCTTTTCTTGGGCTAGGCTACCCTTTAATATTTTTGATCAACTTGGTTTTATTTCTTATTTGGTTCTTTAAAAGATATATATTTTTCTTTCCAACTTTGATTCTATTAATTCTTGGAATGTATCACCATAGTAGATTTATACAAATAAATCCTAAAATATCAGAAAATACTCCATACAAGCAAAAGATAAAAGTAATGAGTTTTAATGTTAGATCATTTGACTTATATAATTGGTCCCATAATGAAGAAGTAAAAAGTAAAATTATTCAGTTAATTAAAAAACAAAAACCTGATATTATCTGCTTTCAAGAATATTTTTACGATAATAAAAAAGAATTTAAAACTCGAGAAATAATTTTAGAAGAATTAAGTTTAAGCTACTTTCACGAAAGTTTTACAGATGAAAGTAATGAGAATTCATTATTTGGACTAGCAACTTTTAGCAAATTTCCTATTATCAATAAAGGAAGTTTAGAATTTAAAAATGATCAATCCAATCACTGTATGTGGTCTGATATAGTTTGTGAAAATGATACACTTAGAGTTTTTAATACGCATCTAGGATCTTTAAGGTTTAATCACTCAGACTATAAAATTATTGGTGGAAAGGGAAGCCCAATTTATTCTTATCATAAAATTCCTGAACAAGATATTTTTAATAGACTTAAAATTGGTTTTTCAAAAAGAGCCCAACAGTTAAAAGAATTGATTCCTTTATTTGAAAAAAGTCCTTATAAAAAAATTTTGTGTAGTGATTTAAATGATACTCCTATTTCCTATGCATACAATCAGCTTAGTAAGCTATTTATAGATTCATTTACAAAATCTGGTTTTGGGATTGGAGGAACTTACATTGGTAAAATATCATTTTTAAGAATTGACTATATATGGCATGATAAAAAATTAGATTCTTTCAATTTTAAAACACATCAAAATCAACTTTCAGATCACAAAGCTATTTCAGTTGAAATTCTCTTAAGGTAGATATTAAGGATCTATTAAACTTCTTATTTAATTTTTGTATTCTTCAATTTAGATGTATAAATTTACAAAAAAAGTTAAACTGGTTCATCGCTTGCTATGCAAGAGGAAAGTCCGGACAGCTTAGAGCAGTATGCTTCCTAACAGGAAGGGTTTTTTTAAAACACAGATAGTGCCACAGAAAAGAAACAGCCAGAGATGGCAATGGTGAAAAGGTGAGGTAAGAGCTCACCGTGATGGTGGTGACACCATTAGCGAGGTAAACCTCATGCGCTGAAAGACCAAATAAACCAAGGTTACTTTGTTGAAGAGTTGCTCGCTCAACTTGGAGGGTAGGTCGCTCGAGCTAATTAGTGATAATTAGCCTAGATAAATGATGAACCTAGACAGAATCCGGCTTATAGGTTTAACTTTTTTTACTTTTAGTTGATTTATTAGTTTACCTTCGCGAAAAAAAATCAAATGCTGTTTTCTGAATTACAACTCGATCCTAATATACTTAAAGGAATTGAAGCCCTTGGCTTTACTACTCCTACACCAGTACAGCAGGAATCTATTCCATTACTTATCAAGGAAAACAGAGACTTAATAGGGCTTGCCCAAACAGGAACTGGAAAAACCGCAGCTTTTGGTCTACCTATGATTCATAAAGTTGATGTCAATAAAAAAATTGTTCAAGGACTGGTCATTGCACCAACTAGAGAACTATGTGTTCAAATATCAAATGATTTTAAAGATTATTCAACTTTTGTCAAAGGTCTATCCATTGCCACCATTTACGGGGGAGCTAGTATGGATAAACAATCTAGAGAAATAAGATCTGGGGCTCAGATTGTGGTTGCAACACCGGGGAGATTAATGGATATGATGAAAAGAAAAATGATCAAGATAAATCATGTTTCTTACGTTGTTTTAGATGAAGCTGATGAGATGTTAAACATGGGTTTCAAAGAAGATATTGATGGCATACTAAGTCATACTCCAAATGAAAAATCAACTTGGCTTTTTTCTGCTACTATGCCAAGAGATGTTGAAAAGATATCGAGATCTTATATGAAAGACCCTATAGAAATTACCGTAGGTAATAAAAATGTAGGAGCTAAAAATATTCACCACGTTTATTACAATGTTCCTGAGAGAGACAGGTATAAGGCCGTTAAAAGAATTTTAGATTTCAATCCTGATATTTATGGATTAATATTTTGCAGAACTAGAAGAACTACACAAGACGTTGCTGACAAGCTTTTAAAGGAAGGTTACAATGCTGCTCCACTTCACGGAGATTTATCTCAAATGCAAAGAGATAAAGCAATGGATAAGTTTAGAGATAAAACTTTACAAATATTGGTTGCCACTGATGTTGCTGCACGAGGAATAGATGTTAATGACATATCTCATGTTATAAATTATCATTTACCAGATGAAGTAGAAAGTTATACCCACCGAAGTGGACGAACTGCTAGAGCTGGGAAAGAAGGGGTGTCAATTGCGATTGTATCCAATAAAGATCAAAATAAAATTTTTCAAATCGAAAAAAAGATTAAAATAAAATTTGATGAAGGAAAACTACCCTCTGGAAAAGAAATCTGTGAGCAACAGTTAGTTGGGTATGTGGAGAAAATTAAAAGTATTAAAATCAATGGAGATGAAATTGCAGACTTAATTCCTCCAATTATTGATAGTTTCGAAGAATATTCTAAAGAGGAACTAATAAAAAGAATGATTGGGAATGAGTTTAATCAACTTTTAAAATATTACGAAAATTCCAGAGAAATTGTTAAAGATAAGAGAAGTAAAGGCCCGAGACTCAAAAGTAATGATCACCAAAGATTTTTCATTAACCTAGGTCTTAACAAAGGATTAAATAAAGGTGGACTATTGAGATTAATTTGTTCAAATACCAATATAGATTCTAAGTCTATTGGTGCACTAGACCTTTTTAATGAATTTTCATTCTTTGAAGTAGAAAAGAAACTTTCAAATGAAATTATAGATGATTTAAAGAATAAAGAATACGATGGAAAGACTTTTTTAGTTGAGATAGCATCTAAAGATGGTTCCAAACCAAGATCGAGAAACAGAGACAGAGGAAGAAATAGATCGAGAAACAGAGACAGAGGAAGAAATAGAGACAAAGGAAATAATAAAGATAGAAATTCTTTTCGAGGAAAAAGTGGAGGAGGAAGAAGAAGATAGAAATATTTTTTCAGGACCTTTTAAATAATAAAATCAACAATAAATTTAGTTGACTTATAGAAAACATTGAAAAAACCATACATCCAACATTGAGTTTTCAGTTCTAATCCAATTTTCTTTAACCCCATTTTTAGTAAATCCAGCTCTTTCAAAAAGCTTTATACTAGTTTTATTATTGTATAAAATATTGGCATGTAGATTTGAAATAAAATAATCTTTAATGCAAATGGATTTTAGTAGGGATAATGCTTTGGTGGCAATTCCCATATTTCTAAATTTTTCATCAATAAAAATTCCTACCCCAGCTCTTGAGTTAACCATATCATATTCAAATAAATCAACACAGCCTATAGGCGAACCACCACTATCAATCATAAATCTTATTTGCCGATCTAAGAATATATCTTGATCGGATGTTAAAAATTCTTCTATCTGCTCTTTAGTATAAAAAATAGGATTATTAGAAAAAAGAGAATTATCTAAATTATTTTCCCATAAAAGAAGCTGATCTAAATCCAATAATTTTGGTTTTCTTAAAGTAACATTTTTCATCATTTTAATCCATTTTTTTAGATTAGATTTTATAAATCATAATCTCCACTAAAAACAAACTTTGCTGGACCAGTTAAAAATACTTTTTCAAAGCTATTTTCTAATCTTTCAAAATCAACTTTCAGCTTTCCTCCTCTTGTTTTAACAAAAAGAGAATCTTCTATTTTGTTTTCATAGGCAATGGCAAGTGCCGTAGCTGTTACTCCAGAACCACAGGAGAGTGTTTCGTCTTCAACTCCTCTTTCATAGGTTCTAATATCCAAAAAATCATCTTCTACTTTAACCAAATTGACATTTATTCCATTTTGAAAATATTTTTCGTTGTTCCTAATTGACTTACAATGCTTTTGGAAATCTATATTATCTATACTATTTGCAATCTGTACGTAGTGTGGAGAGCCTGTATTGACTTCAAAATCTCCATTCGTCAATTTATCTACTAATACCGGGCTTTTAATGCTTATTTTAATATTTTCGTTCTCTAAAACTTCTCCTTGATGAATTCCGTCATTAGTAATAAAAGAACAATTTGATTGAGTAATTCCTTGATGAAAACAATATAAAACGGCACATCTACTTCCATTGCCACAAAAGCTAGCAGATCCGTCTGGGTTAAAGAATTTCATTTCAAAACTAACTCTATCGTGATTAGAAATTAATATTAAGCCATCAGCACCAATCCCATACTTTCTGTCACAAATTTTCTTTATCTGATTTTCGGAAAATTTAAAATTATCTTTAGTTAAATCGATTATTACAAAATCATTTCCAGTTCCTTGATATTTACTGAACTTTAATAGCATTTAGCTCAAAAGTAACGAAAAATATGCTTAACAATAATTAACAGCTTTAAAGCAATTAAAATAAAAAATGACAATTAGTTTTATAAAAAAAATAAAATGAAAAATAAATTATTTTTACTACTCTTAGGGTTTATTATTGGCAGTATTACTTTTTCAGTTTTATTCCTAAAGCCAGAAATTATTGGAAAATCATCGAAAATTCAAGAATTAGAAATTGAAGAAATTCCTAAAAAAGAATCTTCTTTTGCTCTAACCAACAATAGTAATTCAACAAAAAATTTAGATTTCACTCTTGCTGCAGAAAAAACAGTAAATACTGTTGTGCACATAAAAAGTGAATATATCCAAAATTACCAATCGGACCCAATGCTTGATTTTTTTTGGGGACCTAACGGCAGTAGAGGTGACAGAACTCAAATAGCTACTGGATCTGGTGTAATAATTTCAAGTGATGGTTATATTGTTACTAACAACCATGTTATAGAAGATGCCTCAAAAATTTCTGTGACATTAAATGATGGTAGAGAATTAATAGCAGAATGTCTTGGCACTGATCCAAATACTGATTTAGCTCTTTTAAAAGTGAAGCAAAAAAATTTAGTTTTTGCTGAATTTGGAAACTCAGATGATGTAAAATTAGGAGACTGGGTATTGGCCGTAGGAAATCCCTTCAATTTAACTTCGACAGTAACCGCTGGGATAGTAAGTGCAAAAGCAAGAAATATAAATATTTTAAGAAGAAGCTCTAAAGAAAGTATTTTTCCGTTAGAATCTTTTATTCAAACTGATGCAGCTGTAAATCCTGGAAACAGTGGAGGAGCACTTGTTAATCCTGATGGTGTTTTAATTGGAATTAATACAGCTATTGCATCAAAAACAGGTTCTTATTCTGGATATTCATTTGCAATTCCGTCCAACATTACACTTAAAGTGGTTAACGATTTAAAAAATTATGGACTTGTACAACGAGCTTTTATAGGTGTAATTATTGAAGATGTAACACAAAAGGTAATGGATCAATTTAATTTACCCAATACCAATGGAGTTTTAGTAAGTGGATTATCAGATGGAGGAGCTGCTTATGAAGCTGGAATAAAAGTTGAGGATATAATATTAAAAGTTGAAAATATCGGAGTTAATGGGGTAACAGAACTACAAGAACAAATAGGGAAATACAAGCCAGGAGATAAGATTACAGTTATAATTCAAAGGAAAAAAGAAAAGAAAATTATTGAGGTTAGACTGAGAAATAACAAAGGGACTACAGAAATAATTGATAAAAATAAATTAGAAAGAGAATCAAGTTTATATGGTGCTATATTTGAAGAACTAAATAAAGAATCACTAAAGTATTTAAATGTTAATAGTGGAATTAAAGTGGTTTCTTTAAAAAAAGGAGAATTTAGAGATATTGGCATAAAACAGGGTTTTATTATAACTCATATTGATAAAAGTCCTGTCACAACAACAAATGATTTAATAACAACTATCAAAAATAAAAAAAGCAGTACGTTAATTGAGGGTATTTATCCTAATGGTATGAAAGGTTATTTTGTATTTGATGCTTAATTAAGTTGGAACTAATTTAGTCTAATTACATGACCAAAACTAATTATTTGAATCCTCTATTTCTTATTTGTTAATTAAAAAGATTTTTTTTAAATAAATTTCTATATTTTTGTTAAATGTACTATTTAAGATATTTTTCTTTAATAACATGTTTAGCGATTATCTCAACAGTTTTTTCTCAAAGTAAAGGGTATTACGACAAAGTATTATTTAACAGGTACAAGCATGAATTTAATTTTGGGATTGGGGTATCAAGTTGCCAAACTGACGTAGGAGGTTCTAAGTACTCTGAGCAAGAACTAAGCCAAAAGTTTGGAGGAAAAATTTTTAGGACTATTTATGATACTGATATTTCAAGTTCAAATTTTGTTCTAAATGCTGGGTACATTTACCGTTTTAATGAAAAAATCAGGTATAGGGGAAACTTAAGTTTTTCAAGAATAAGTGGAAATGATAATAAATCACCAGAATTTTTCAGAAATAACAGAAACTTAAACTTTAGAACTGATATTTTAGAACTATCTGCAATCACTGAATACCATATTGTAAGAGCAAATACAGGCAGTAAACACAATCTGAGAAATCCTAAAGGTAAAAGAATCTCTCCAAAAATATTATCTAAATTAGGGATTTATTTGGTTGGTGGCGTAGGTGGTTTTTTATATGTTCCAAAAGCAAAAAATAATTTTATCTATCAAAGAGATATTACAGCAAATACCAATTTCACAGATGCTGGTTATGAATTTTATAGTGACGAAGCTACATACCACAAATTAAGACCTTTACATACTGAGGGGCAAGGCTATAATGGAATAGAGTCTGGAGATGATTTCAATATACCTGGCAAAAAATTTAAACCCGGAAAAACATATAAAAAAGTTGCTGTATGCATTCCATTTGGATTTGGTATTCAAAAAGCTTTTGATTCATATATGGGTATTAAAATTGAATTTGGCATTCGTTATACATTTACAGATTTTTTAGACGACGTTAGTGGTATTTATTATGATAAAATAAAATTAGCAGAAAACAATGGAATACTTGCTGCAAACATGACAGGCACTAATTCTGGATTAACTTATTCCAATGATTTAACTTATACACAAGCTGGTTTTAGAAGAGGGAATCCAGAAAACAATGACTATTATGGTTTCCTAAGTGTTAGTTTTTACAAAACTATTATTGGAAATTCTAACTGGTTCAAAAGTATGAACTCAAAACAAAAAAGAAAGATAAGAAATTCTTTTTAAAACATTAGATGTTCGTTAAGACTCTAATTATTTTTTAAAATAGATTTAGAATATCCACTTTACAAGTGACTTGAAAATTATTGAAACAGAAAATCTTAATAAAAAAGATACTTGAATAATGAAAAATTTCTGAAATAATTAATGAAAAACTGTTTACTTTATATTTTTTTACTTTTTCCAATATTTTCTTTTTCTCAAAATAATATTACAATTAGTGGTTATGTAGATGAAGCCGAAAGTGGAGAAAAACTAATAGGAGCTACTATTTACGATCTTAAATCTGGGAAAGGAACCATTAGCAACGATTATGGTTTTTTTAGTTTAACACTTCCAAAAGATTCGGTAAAAATTAGAGTTAGTTATATTGGTTATGTAACAAAGTTATTTGAAGATTATCCAATTTCAGATGTTGTACAGAGTTTTTCATTAAGTGATCAAATGCTTCAGGAAGTGGAGATTTTGTCTTCCAAAGAAGAATTAGTTCACCAAAAGTCAGAAATGAGTACTGTTGATTTATCTATGGACAAAGTAAGAGCTCTTCCGGCCCTTCTTGGAGAAAATGACATTATGAAAACCATTCAACTTCTTCCAGGTGTTCAGACAGGAAGCGAGGGTACTTCTGGTCTTTATGTTAGAGGAGGTGGACCAGATCAAAATTTAATTTTACTAGACGGAGTTCCAGTCTATAATGCCTCTCACCTATTTGGATTTTTCTCTGTATTCAACTCAGATGCAATTAACTCCACTAAATTAGTTAAAGGTGGTTTTCCAGCAAGATATGGCGGAAGACTATCCTCTGTTATAGATATTAAAATGAAAGAAGGAAATATGAAGAAATTTCATGGACAAGGTTCCATTGGGCTAATAGCTTCAAAAATATCCTTAGAAGGTCCTATTATTAAAGATAAAACCTCTTTTATCCTTTCAGCAAGAAGAACTTATATAGATATACTAGCAAGACCTTTTATTGCGGCAAATCAGAGGAGACAAGCAAGTAAAAATGGAGGAGATTCCAACGGATCAAATACAGGAGGTTATTTTTTCTACGACTTCAATGGTAAAATAAACCATAAAATAAACGATAAGCACAGATTATACTTAAGCAACTATATTGGTAGAGATAAAGCTTCCTTAAAAGCCGTTGATAATTACAGTCAAGATTCAACAAGTGGGGTTGACAGCACTGAATCACAATTAAATTGGGGAAATATAATTAGTTCACTTAGGTGGAATTATATGCCATCTAATAAAATATTTATAAATACTACCCTTAGATATAGTAAATATGATTTTTTAATTGCTTTTGGAAATAGTAGTTCAGAAACCACGTTAAATTCTAATAATACTACTACAGTCAATAACCAAAACTTTTCTTATGCCTATTTAAGTAATATTGAAGATTGGTCTGCTAAAGTAGATGTAGATTGGATGCCCAATCCGGATCATCTGGTAAAGTTTGGAATTGGAGATATTTACCACACTTTTACTCCTGGAGTGAATCAATTTCAATTTTCTGAAACTGGCACTTCAGCCCTTGACACCACTTTTGGTGCAGTAAAACATTATGCTCATGA